>NZ_JACJEV010000015.1:0-105396 GCF_014164235.1 Pseudoalteromonas sp. SG44-17
GATCACACCCGAAATTAAATTAATGATGAGTAATAACAGCGCATGGATGCGCGTTAAGCTGTGACTTCGCCATGGACGGCGAATACACAGCATTTACGTTCATATCATTAATTTAAATTGAGGAAATAGTGTGATCCTCGGGGCGCCGTGGGGTTCCAAGGGGCGTACGGCGTTATGCGCCCCTTGGTTGCCGTCGCCAACGCGACATAACTAAAAATTTGCAATTAAAACCCAAAGCGCGAGATATACTCGCCTACAATTTAAAAGCTGCGCTTTTCGCGTCAGCAAGCTTAACGCCTACGGTCAACCTAAACGATGCTGTTAAGAAAACTCCCCCGTCATTTTGCCTGAAAAGACTCAATTGATGAGTAACCTAGCTTCAAGGATAAATTATTTGCAACAGAGTTTATTTGAAGATCAATTGCCCCTTGGTTGCCGTTGCCAACGCGACATAATAAATATATTTAATATGGTAGATCAAGTTTAGCGACAGCCTATATATTGAAAAGTGTAAGTATTTTAGCTGAGTTTTTATTTTTTATAACTTATTGTGTTTTCGGTATATATTGGCATAATTGATAAAAAATATTTACAAGGAAAGTAGATGCAATCAGCCACTACAAATACAGAATATACTGCAACTCCTTCTTCAACTAACGATCAGACAAGTAACTCTGCACATACTGATGCAAATAAACACCTATTTGTTTCACTCACTAAAGATGAATCGTTATTTTTAAATAAAAAACGTCGAAGCTGGAAGTTGGCAAATCCAAAAGATTTGTATACCTTTAGAGGGCAATCTATTGGTGTTTTTAAACACTTATTACATATAGTGATTTTTTTAGTCTGTTCATTTCTTTTTATTTATATTTATTATCTACCTTTTGATAAAGAGCTTATTAATGGCGTAGGTAGTTACAACACGATAACACCATTTGAACGATTTTCTAGAACTTTATTCGTTGGCTTAATTTTATTCAATTTAAATTCGTTAAGGGTTAATTTAAAGGCATATTCTATTAAGCGCTATTGGTTTGCTATGGCATCTAATTCGTTACTTAAAGTGGTTATCTTAAATATTTATTATTTACTTTTTATAACTTCGAGTATGGCTTATATTGGTGCACAATACGGGCTTGATTTATTTAGTGCTGCACAATTGTTTAAAGATGATGCTAGTTATGAAATATTTTTAATCTTTGATTTTTTTATATCTGTCGGTATTATTTGGTATGCTTTTAGGTTCTGTAGAAAGGGGCTTAAGTAATGAAGTTTTCTACTATTTTAGTTTTCATACTTATTTTATTTTCAGAATCTAGTTTTGCTAGAAGTCATTTGCCATATAGCTGTGAAGAATACTCAGAAATAGAGCTGAATAGCTTTGTACTGTTTAATAAAAAACAATTTATAGAGCTTGGAGAATGTGCTGGTGAGGCTTTAGTCAAAGCCAAAAAAATCTACAATATTGCAGCTGCATGCTCAGAGGTTGTTGAAGATAAAAATAGTTTATTAGGTATATTTAGTTTATCTAAAGTTGAAGCAATTAAAATGGGCGTTTGTTTCGGCGCTATTAATGCTGTTTATAACCGCTACGATAGAGAACTTGTTTTAGTAAATAGCCGCTACCGAAGTACAAAGCGTTATTATAGTTGTAAAAAAGGCATGGCGGCTGTAGATGAACTCGTTGCAAGCGCAAAAGATGAATATTATAAACGCTCTGAACTAAGAGACATATTGTGCGATAGAGTGTACTAGCATGTCAGTGTTGCTTGATACAGAAGTTGAATCAATTAATCAAATTGCCAGGTTTTTTATAAAGCAAAATGAAGCAGATAGCTTTCCCAAAGAGCTGCATGATACGTTAAATAATATTTTTACCAAGGGGCATGTTCATAGTGTTGATAGCCATACCTCTAAATCGCAGGCATTAGCGTTTCGCAAAGCAGTTATAACAGTCGAAAAAAGAGAGTCTAATAACCGGGCTGAGCACAAAGTGATTAGAGGCAGAAAGCCCGCTATATATAATGCTTTGTGCCTGTATGCGTTAATTGGTACTGCGGGCACTAAAAAGGTATTTCAAGAATACTATACTCCTAAATCATCGAATAATAAGCGTGAATTTGAACTGCTAGATCTATTCGCTAAAAAAGAGCTCAGCGCAGAAATGCTATTTTTTGGTGTTTCTCAATCTTCATTCGATAACATTAAAAATAAATTGATTGATGATAACTTTAACTTATTCACTGAACAGCTCCCTTCTCCTTTTCAATACCTCAAAGCTGGTAATACCGATTTATCTCCCCTTGGTGTTCTTTATGATAGGGATGTTAATTGGCATAGCTTTATAAAAACTTATATTAAGGCGGATAAAAAACTTAAGTCTAAAGAGTGCATGGAGGCTAAGAATATCCTTCAAAATGTAACAGATAAACGGCTACTTCAGCTTCCATTAGTTAAAGAATTAAGTGCTAGCATCGATTCCCAAATAGATGAAAATAAAGATGCATGGGAGTATTTACAAAATATTTTAAATTAAGTGTTTGTAGTGCTCCGCACAAGTTCACTATTGAACTCAGTTAACCAACTAGAGTTTAATAATGAAATCAATGAATCGTTTACTTAAAACCCTCCCAAAATGTCAATCTGCTCGTTACGTAGCAGAGGCTAAAGATATATATAGCCATCTTTTACAAAGTCGTAACTATAGAGATATTGGCGGCCGAAAACTCACTATTGACCCTAAACTTATACGTTTTAAGTTAGGTAATTACCGTTTGATTTTCGTATTTACAAATGGCGGCTTTGAGCCTAAAGCATTTCTTGCTCGCAAAAATCTTGAATCCTATTTAAAACGAAGGTGAATAATGTTGTTCACAAAATAATTAAATTTAGGAGGCCGTAATGGCTAAAAAAATAAGCCCTGCTGATAATGAAGCAAACCAAAAAAATGCGAATAAAGGTACAGATGGTGTGAATCAGCAATACGCTAAAGTACATGGGAATCGTGGTAAGCAATTAAATAAAAATGGAGATAAAAAATAATGGAGCAATTAGTTGAAATTGAACAGTCACCTATTTCTCAGTTAAGTAAAAATATGCACGAACAGTTACATGCTCATGTAACAGCGTTGAATTTTGAAAAACTGAAATGGAAATTGACGCAATCTGCTGAAGCAACATGGAATGATGAACTGTGTGACTTCGCAGAGCTTGAATATCGTAAGTTTTTATCCCTTAAAAAATGGTACCCCAAGCTATCACTCGTTCCAAGCAAATTAGTAGATAAATTTTGGCATGAGCATATTTTAGATACGCAAAGTTATATGAATGACTGTGAGTTTCTATTTGGTTTTTACTTACACCATTATCCTTATTTTGGAATTTATGGTGATAAAGACCAATCCAAATTACAAAGCTCATTTGACGAAACGGTAGCAGTTTATGAGGAGCACTTTGGTGCTTTTCCTACTGCTGAGCTTTATTCAAATGAGGCAGTGAAAATTGCTCGTTGTGGGGACGATCATGCGTGTCATGTTCCCTCGTCTTGCGCATGCCGTGTGCCTGGTGCGTGTAAGTAATTAATTAATTAATAGAAAGAGCTGTTTACGAGCAGCTCTTTGCATTTATTTAAGGATTAAAAAATGAGTTTAACATTTGCTGTTTTAGTTGATGGTGAAAATGCGTCTTATAACACATATTCAGCGGTGCTCGACGAAGTTGAGAAATATGGCACTGTGGCAATTAAATGGGTCTATGCAGATTGGACATCTGTGCAACATGGTAATTGGCAGAATATTTTACATAAAACAGCCTCCAGTCCCAAACAACAATTTCATTATGGTAAAGATGCTGCTGATCATGCACTGGTGATGGATGCAATTGAGCTTATAAATAATAACCAACGCATTACTGGGGTCTGTATTGTATCAAGTGATGGTGGTTTTTACAGCTTAGCACAGCGGATAAGAGAGAAAGGATTACACGTAATGGCTATAGGTAATGAAAGCACGCCAGAGCGGTTTATTAAGGCGTGCCATAATTTTGTAATTACAAAAAACTTAACTGACAGAGGTGACTCTGATGTATTTAAAGACTTAAATACACTATTGATCGCGGCTTATAAACGTTGTGTACAAAAGAATGAACCTGTTTATTTAGGTGACTTAGGTAGTGCTCTTAAAATGCTCGATTCATCTTTTGATTTTAGAAATTATCGTGTTACTAGCTTAAAGGCGCTTATCAAAGAGAAGCCAAATCTTTTTGAAATTGCAGAAGAAAGCCACGATCGCTGCTTTATCAAACTAGCTAAAGATCATAACTCTAATGCAAAAGGCGATATGTCTGGTGAGATCCGTATGTTTGATAAAAATCGAGGGTTTGGTTTTATCACCTCAGACTATGGCGATTTTCATTTTAGTGTAAGTAAGTTATCAGGCGGGAGTGATCAGTATGAAGTGGGCTCTCAAGTTACTTTTTACTGCTCGCAAGCAGGTAATAGTGAAAAATTGAACACCAATAAGTGCAAAAGTGTCGAGCAAGTATATCTTTATTTTTAAAAGCTGCGCTTTTCGCATCAGCAAGCTTAACGCCTACATTAAAATTTAAAGACCGCTGCCAAGACAATCCCCCCGTGATCACACCCGAAATTGAATTAATGATGAGTAATTTACAGCATGGATGCTGTTCAAAAGCGTTGCTTGGCCATGGGTGAAAAACGCAGTTTTGAACGAGAGGGTATGGATACCCGAACTGGGGAGCGTACATGGATGTGAAAGTTGTGCCTATCTACGCTGGTTACGTTCATATCATTAATTTAAATTGAGGAAGCAGTGTGATCCCTCGGGGCGCCGAGAGATTCCAAAGAGAAGTCGGCGGTTTCATTTTGTAGAGAATGCTCTTTGGTTGCCGTCGCCAACGCGACATAACTAAAAATTTGCAATTAAAACCCAAAGCGCGAGATAAACTCCCGTTACAATTCAAAAATTTCGCTTTTCGCGTCAGCAAGCTTAACGCCTACGGCAAAATTAAATACTGCTGCTAAGACAATTTCCCCGTGATCACACCTGAAATTGAATTAATGATGAGTAATAACAGCGCATGGATGCGCGTTAAGCTGTGACTTCGCCATGGACGGCGAATACACAGCATTTACGTTCATATCATTAATTTAAATTGAGGAAATAGTGTGATCCTCTGGGCGCCGTGGGGTTCCAAGGGGAGGTCGGCGCTTTCATTTGGTAGAAAATGCTCTTTGGTTGCCGTCGCCAACGCGACATAACTCAAATTTGCAATTAAAAACCAGACCGCGAGGTAAACTCTCATCCGTAATTTAAATGTTCACTCCCATACTTTATGGGGCAACAATTGAAACTTAGCTAAAAAGTCACCATTTTTATTGCAATAAATTGATCAGTAAGCAGGAGATAATGATTTTTTCGCCGAACTTAATTTCAATGACTATTTGAGCTTTTCAAAACAGTATTTAGCATCACGTTAAAGGGGTTTAGCTAAAGATAATGTTGATCGTGTTATTTAGTTTGTAATTAATGTGTTGCAAATAAAAGCGTGTAGTACTTTCAGTGCTGTTAATAACTAGTGTTAACGCTAAGGTTCTGGTTTATATATAAAAATATGAATTTACCTTGACTGGCCTCCCATAATGATTAAGTATGTGGTACTTAAGGATGGTTTTTATTAAGTCATATATAAGAAGCAGTTACAGGGAAGACTTCGCTTACTCGTTACTATAAATTCTTCTGGACTGTCGCTGTTATATTGCACTTTAAAAAATAACGTCGCTTGATAATTTATAAGTAAAATAAGAGGTGAGAAGTGAGTGTAAATTTATTGGAAAAAACATTTAAACTATTATTGGATAGGGATTTTAAAGCTCTGTCTAGTCGAAGTGAAGAAACTTCAGTACTTGAGTTGATAAAGCTTGATGAAAATAAGAAGTCTGATATTTTGGCATGGCTTTTAGATCCCAATGGAGGCCATCAACAAGGCGAATACTTTTTAAAAGCACTACTCCACTATGTCTTTAATGTTGCTGATGATGAGCAGGTAGGAAATTTTTTAAGTACATTTGAGCTACTTTCTCATTCAACCTCTCAAGCTAAAGTTATTCGCGAATTCCCTATTAATGATGGCGCTGGACGGATTGACTTGCTTGTTTTAGATCCAAGTCAAAAGTTAGTTATTGTTATTGAGAGAAAAGACGGTAGTAAATTACAAAACCAACAATTAAAAAAATACGCTAGTTGGATAGAAACTAATTATGCTGATTGGAATAAAGTATATGTGTTATCGGATAGTCACTTTAAAAACCATGGTGACGAGTATGATAATCGATTTGTGAAAGTAGATGATACTTGGCTGTCAGATGCATTACTTGATTTATTTGGACGTAATTTATTAACCCAAAAACAAGAGCATCAATTAAGAGATATTCATGACTTCATTTTTGGTGAGTGGGATGAGAAAAGAACTCTCTACTTTAAAAACTATAATAAGTTATTAAATACGGTATCAGCTAACCATTTCGAAACACTTCGCCTCCTAGAAAATCAGAAACTTACCTATAATAAAAAATCATACTCCCTCATTGAGCTAACTCCTCTAGAATATTTTGGGTATGTATTACCAAACGCGCATGCTTATGACGATTGGCAGCTAAAGCTTGCTGAGTTAATACAGCATAATCATAAGGTATTTAATGAGTTGCATGGCTTAAATGAGTTTAATCTCTTTAATGAAGCTGTAAGGAAACTATTCCCTAAACTGGGTGCTGATATTGATGATAGCAAGATGATATTAATGCTAACTAAGCATACTCCTAAGGAGGGGGATTATTGGCCTTATTACCTTGAAATCGAACGTGAGATAAATGAAGAAAATCAAGATATCTATACAGTATCGATTAATGCTAGCCGCTATTCGCCAGAAGAGTTTCATCATTTTGCTGAAAAGGTTGCTGATGCATATAAAATGAAAAGACAATCTAATTGGCGTTTTAAGCACGAAATTTTGCTGGAAAATATCGAAACTTTAGATTTAGACGCGGGAGATGATTCACTCTATCATGTGATTAAAGATTTTTATAATGTTGTAAAAGACTTTAAACTCAAAGCTTGAGGGGATTCTTAGTTTAAATGTAAGTTGTTAAAAAGCAGGTATCAAGTTTAGCCTGCTTTTTTACGGATTTTTGAAGCTTGGTTAGGTTAGCCCTGAAGAGGTATCCCCCCCTAAAAACTTCGCTTTTCGCGTTAGCAAGCTTAACGCCTACGGTAGTAAAAGGAGCTAGGTGCTAGGATTTGCTCGTAGCTCGTTGCCCGCATTATTTTTATCTTCTCTGTGTAGCGCCGCACCTTGGTGAGCTCGGTGGTAAAATTGGTTTTAAAACAATCACAGATTAAGGTAAAGGCGCTAGGTTCTAGGGAAGTGACTAGGAGCTAGGATGTAACCGTAGCCCATAGCTCGATGCCTGTGGCTGGATTTAAAAACAATCACAGCTAAAGCGGGTTCCTACTGGTGATAGATACCATTAAGATGATGTGATTACATCAACTAAGTGTCGTATGTTTGCATTGTTTAAATGTCGTATGTTTGCTATGTTTTATCTAAGCAACGAGAGTAATTAATATGACAATAGCAAGTAAAGTAACGACAAGAATAAATCGCTCTAGGCGTTATGTTTTTGAGCGCGCTGATTTTGCTGATATTGCAGGTTACGACCAAGTTGGCCGTGTTTTAAAAAAGCTAGTTAATAGTGGCCAGTTGTTGCGTATTGGGTATGGGCTTTATACCAAAGCGCGAGAAAATCGCATTACTGGCAAGTTAATGCCAGCATCACCTGCGGGAGCAGATGGAGTCATTTTAGAGGCTATTGAAAAACTGGGCGTTGAGTATCAATTTGATGAATTTTCACAACGCAGTCTTAATGGTGAAAGTTTACAAGTTCCCGCTTCATTTAAAATAATGACCAATAGTCGATTTAAGCGCAAGATTGTTGTAGATAATAGCGCTATCAATGCAAGTTGATAGCGATTTATTTTTAGATGTAGCAGATGCTCTTGGTATGGGTAACCCTGCCATTGTTTAAAAAGATTATTACGTAGTTGCATTGCTAAAGCTACTTTCAGAGTTATCTTTTGATACGCATTTTTTAGTTTTTTCAGGTGGTACGGCATTAACAAAGTCAGGCATTAAAACTCATAGGATGTCTGAAGATGTTGATATAAAAATCATTCCTAAAGATTTAGCTGCTAACACCTCTAAAACTAAAAGAAGAAAGGCAAGAAAAGCGCTCCATTTACAGTTAATTGATGCAATTAATTCATATGATTATTTTTCTGTAGAAAATGCTCCAACCGTTTTTGATGAATATCGATATCAACAAATTGATATTCGTTATCCTCAAGCCCATTCAAAAGCTCCATGCTTACGACCGTTTATTAAATTAGAGCTTATAGAAACATTACTTTTTGATAATGTACAAAGCCGCAATATATCTTCTTTAGTGAACGAGATAACTCAACAGGCACCAGAAGTGCCGCTGATGGATTTTTCTAGCATTAAGAGTACACAAGCTGAAAAGTTAGTGTCTATGCTTAGGCGCACAGCGAGCTTTGCACGTGATAATAGAAGAGACGATGATCCTGCGCTAATTCGCCATATTTCTGATACGTATTATATTCAACAAGCTGGATTGGCGAATGTTCAAGATGTAGTACCTTTAGTGCAAAAAGTCATCGCGGAAGATATTACTCGTTATGGTAATCAGCATGCAGAATTTATGGAAAAATCCGATTACTGAACTTAGGTTTGCTTTAGGTGTATTACAAGCGAATTCAATTTATGAAGCGCGTTTTAATAAATATGTCGTGCCAATGGTTTATGGTAATCATAGCCTTAATTGGGAGCATGCATTTGATGTATTTAAGTTATATTGCGACCAAGTACTAAATAATATAAAGCTTTAAATATCGTCGCCAACGCGACATTAACCATCAAATTTGCAATTAAAAACCAGAACGCGAGATAAACTCACGCCTACAATTGAATTCAAAAGCTCCGCTTTTCGCGTTAGCAAGTTTAACGCCTACGATAAACTTAAACGCCGTCGCTAAGACAATTCCCCCGTGATCACACCTGAAATTAAATTAATGATGAGTAATAGCAGCGCATGGATGCACGTTAAGCGATGCTTACATAAGGACGTGTTTCATCGCGTTTACGTTCATATCATTAATTTAAATTGAGGAAGCAGTGTGATCCTCGGGGCGCCGTGGGGTTCCAAGGGGCGTACGGCGCTATGCGCCCCTTGGTTGCAGTCGCCAACGCGACATAACTAAAAATTTGCAATTAAAAACCAGACCGCGAGGTAAACTCGCCTACAATTTAAAAGCTGCGCTTTTCGCTTCAACAAGCTAAGCGTATTAAGATTATGGAGTAATTGCATATATTGTATGGGTATTGCTGCACATAAAAAAACAGATACCATCAAAATAGGAACATATTTAATTTAAAGGATATAAATGAAAATAATCTACCTTTCTTTTTTAGCTCTATGCTCGCTTCATGTAAATGCAGCTATTTTAGATTGCGACTTACAGGGTAAAGATCGCACTATTTATCAATTAGTAAAGCCAATAGCACCCTTTGATAGCTGTAAAAAAGCCGTTGATAATGAAGGCAATATCGTGGGCTATAAATTAAAGAAAGAGGGTTCTTATATTGATATTTCATTTGAAGATGAAAACTTCACACATGAAGATCACTTCTTTGTTTCAGGTAATAAATTGACAGTGAAAGAACTCCTTTTATCTATATATATACCTCAAGGTGAACCTGAAAACGAATATATAAAAGCCCAAAGAAAGAACCTTTTAAAATCAACTGCTAGTGGTATTAAATATGATAAAGGGGGGTTTACTTCTTTGATTTAGAAATAAAAAACTCGGCTTACAAAAACTATGTTGCTTATATTGAAGAAGGTAAACCTAACGAGTTTATTGGTATAGGAACCGACGGAAGAAAAGAATTGCTGATAAAAATAATGTTTAACAAAGGAATGGATGATATCTAAAAAATATGAAGATATTGATGACAAGGACGTAAAAAAGATCTTAGAGGTTTTTTTTTAGTAAAGGCACAGCTAGCCAAATAGAGATTAACGATAAAGTGATTGAGTTAGTTTGGGAAATGTTAGCCTCATAAAAAGAATGTACTAAGGCCATGCACTTTGTTCCAAGACCACAAGGATTAGCGGCATCTCCTATGTATGTCGCTAAAGAACTAGCCAAAATAGCGTATAGAGTATCTGCTGATAAAGATGATTCTGTTTACCACGTATGTAAGGTGTTTTCTGCAAGAGGTTATGCTACAAAAATTAAATTAGCAGGCATGGGTTTGTAAAATTTAATTAAAAACCAAAGCGCGAGATACACTCCCGCTACAATTCAAAAACTTCGCTTTCGCGTCAGCAAGCTTAACGCCTACGGTGGGAAGTGACTAGGAGCTAGGGTTAATTCGTAGCCTGTTACCCATAGCCCGTAGCATTTTATCTTATCTGTGTACGCAGCCTCGGTGAGCTTGGTGGTAAAATTGGTTTTAAAACAATCACAGGCAAGGTAAAGGTGCTAGGTTCTAGGGAAGTGACTAGGAGCTAGGATTAATCCGTAGCCCGTTTTTTCAACTTGCCAGTTTTACTCTATAAACTAGTCAATTAAAATTTACTTATGGGTTTTAATTTAATTACAAGTCATCATAAGTTAAATACATTTTACTTATGGTCTTGTTGATTAATTATTTAGTCTAAAAGTAAAGTATCGTTGACTTTTTCTTAAGGTATTCTAGAATTGGTTGTATAAGTAAACTATAGTTGACCATAAATGAGCGATTCCTCCGTCAAAAAAACACTCGGAAGAGTTGTTAAGCGTACTGAAATGCCTGAGCTTTCTAAGCCATTTTCACCCATGCAGCTGGCTAAAGCCATTACTGCAAAGCGAACTGGTATGAAGCTGACATTAGTGGATGTATCACAAGCGCTTGCTATTTCTAAGCCTACGCTAATAAAAATAGAAAAAGGTGATGTAACTGTGCAACTGCATAATGTACTAAAAGTTATGGAGTATTTAGGGTTGTCGTTCAGCCTTGTCAGTGATGATATAGCTCATAGCAATGATGAGGTGAGCGATGAACAGTGGTACTAACACCAATCGTTTAGATGTGTTTATCGGTCAATCGCAAAAGGTGGCTGAGATAACGCTGGCAATAGGCTCTGAAAATGAGATTTCATTTACTTATGAGGCTAAATGGATCAACGAGGGTTTTGCTGTTTCACCACATTTGCCACTCAATGGCGATTTTGACTCTCGTGCAGTACGTAATTATTTGCAAAACTTATTGCCTGAGGGGAAAGGCCTTGAGGAAATAATTAGCAGTACGACTATTTCAAAAAATAACACCTTCGGCTTAATTAAAGTGATTGGCGAAGAAACATCGGGCGCTTTGTCGTTTAGAGCAAGTAATCGTGCAGTAAAGCAAACCTCCTTTCGTGAAGTAACTAAAGGTGAGTTAAGTCAAAAGCTGAACCGTTTTAAGCAAGCGGGCGAGCCTATTACATTATGGGACGGGCGAACGAGGCTCTCTGTCGCTGGGGTTCAAGATAAGCTTAATTTACTCGAAATCGACGGCAGGCTGGGGTTTGGTGAAGGCGAATTATGTTCTAATAAAATATTTAAGTTTGAAACGGGTGCTGCGCCTTTCATTGCCGTAAATGAGTTATTTACTATGTTGCTGGCAAGAGGCGCAGGACTTGATGTGCCTGACGTTGAATTGCGTAGCTATGGTGAAATGCGGGCCTTTGTTATCGATCGTTTTGATAGGCGTGTTGTTAAAGAGCAAAACCGAGTGTTACGTCGTCATGTTATTGATGGGTGCCAAGCGACAAATTTGCCTCCTTCTTACAAATACGAGCGTCAGCACGGTGATCAGGGGGACGGTATTTATATTCGAGATGGTGTTTCTTTTCCTAAGCTCTTCAATATTGAAACAGTGAATCTGCAAGCGTATCAGGCGCAACTTATTCGCTGGATAACATTTAATATTTTAGTGCGTAATTATGATGCTCATGGTAAGAACATTAGTTTTTTTGTTGGCAAAAATGGTTTAGAGCTCACACCGTTTTACGACTTGGTTAATATAGAAGCTATTATTGAACAGACGGGTATTGATTGTGCAAAAGGTGGTTCAAAGCTAGCTATTTCAAGGCATTATGCAATGTCGCTAGGTGACTATAATTCACAAGGCGCGGGTAATTTTAGTAATGAAATAACGGCTTATATGTTAGCTGATTTTGCTGATGAGTTTGATATTTCTCTTGCGCGTATGCAGCTACTGATGAGTCAAACAATTCAGTCAGTATTAGCTGCAATAACAATGGCTAAAGCGACTGCTATTGCAAATAATTTGTCTAATAGTGAACTAGAACACATCGGCTTATGTATTAACATTATCAATAAAGCAGCTGGCGAACTGAGTGAGCAGGTTGGGCTGTTACCAAGTATGAAAGCGTTTATTTAAGTTTCTTCGGTGTAGTGAAGTGAGGTAGTAAAAGGAGCTATGTTCTAGGATTTGCTCGTAGCTCGTTGCCCGCATTATTTTTACCTTCTCTGTGTAGCGCAGCCTCGGTGGTAAAATTGGTTTTAAAACAATCACAGGCAAGATAAAGGCGCTAGGTTCTAGGGAAGTGACGAGGTTCTAGGGGATTGTATTCGTGCGTTGTATTCTTATTTACCCTCATTGTCTTCTCTTTGTGCAAATTGATTGTAAGTGATGTATTCACCACAGAGATTAAGAGGCGCTGCGCTTTAGAGAAAGAATATAAAGACCGCGTCAGCAAGCTTAACGCCTACGGTAGTAAAAGGAGCTAGGTGCTAGGATTTGCTCGTAGCTCAAAGCACTTTTTATCTTCTCTGTGTAGCGCCGCGCCTCGGTGAGCTCGGTGGTAAAATTGTTTTTAAAACAATCATAGATTAAGGTAAAGGTGCTAGGTTCTAGGGAAGTGACTAGGAGCTAGGATGTAACCGTAGCCCATAGCTCGATGCCTGTGGCTGGATTTAAAAAGAATCACAGCTAAAGCGCGTTCCTACAGGGAAGTGACTAGGCGCTAGGGTTTGCACAAGCTCGCAGCCCGTAGCTCAAAGCCCGTTGCGTTGTATTCTTATTTACCCTCATTGTCTTCTCTTTGTGCTAATTGATTGTAAGTGATGTATTCACCACAGAGATTAAGAGGCGCTACGCTTTAGAGAAAGAATATAAAGACCGCGTCAGCAAGCTTAACGCCTACGGTAGTAAAAGGAGCTGGCTTGGATTAGCCCGCAGACCGTCGCTCGAAGCACTTTTTATCTTCTCTGTGTAGCGCCGCGCCTCGGTGAGCTCGGTGGTAAAATTGTTTTTAAAACAATCACAACTAAAGCGGGTTCCTACGATTTCAATTCGCAAATTCACACAGTGAGGCAATTAAGTTTGTTATTTGCCTCACTGTGTGAGGCGAATAAAGTGTGCACTTTTTTATATATCAAACGCAAAGGTTTGTTTTAATAAAGGTTGTATATTTGTTTTTATCGCAATGGGTTTGCCATCTGCAAAGCGCTTAGGGTTTACCGTAATAAATCCCCAAAACTCTAAAAACCGCTCTATAAAACGGGATCTGATTAAAACACCTAACAAATCTTGTGGATCTTTGTATTGCGTAGCTGGCACTTCATTTAGTAGGGCTGGGAATGCGGTGATGACTTCTTCAGTCAATTGCTCAACCGAACCGTGTATTTGGATTCGCCACACCATAAAGAGCCAAAAAGTGCGTAGATCGCAATTACTGACAAAGCTATCAAAATAGGCCCAATTATAGTGTGTGGTGGCAGCTTCAAGCATAGGTAAGAAGAATGCTTTAACTCCCTGTGATTGATACTGTTTTTGGGCGGTTTATTTAACATGGAAACGGCCGCTCTTAAGGTAAATAATACCTGCAATATCTGCCAAAATTCGGGTGTAATGTAAGGCGTTAATTTTGTCTTCGTTACTACCTGCAAACTCACTGATACTGACTGGCTTTTCATACTCAGATAAGGCAAACTCTGGGAGTAATTCACTTGCTTGCTTGGCTATTTTGGCTGGTAAATTACCTTTGGTTGTTGCTTTAAATGATCCTCCTTGTTGCATCGCTTCATCTAGTATTATCGCTAAGTAACGCATCACAGGACTTGTTGTTAGCTCATTAGGTATACTTATTGTTACCCTTGCCAACTCATTAAATGGTGCTCTTAGCCAATTATCCATTTGATTGGCTGACAGGCCGCAAAAATCATCTAATGAACTATTGTTGATGCCTGAAATTTTATGTTGAGCTATCAGATTCATTTCATCTAGGCTTAAATCAGGGTTAGCCGCAATAGTGTGTGCTATTTCGTCAAATACTTCGCTGTGCTGCTTTGATGCGCTATCCATACAACAACGCTTATATTTTTTACCGCTATTACACGAGCATGGATCGTTTCTGCCTAACTTCATATGAAATAACTCTTAGTTTCGAAACTTTGCGTAATTCTAATCAATTTACTGATGTTGGGTCAAAGTAAGGTTTGCAATGATTTGATATTAGCAAGCTTAAATAGCCGTTTCTACAATTGTAAAAGCGCTAGGATGTTTGCATAAACTCGCTAACTCACACAATGAGGCAATTAAGCAAGCTATTTGCCTCTGCTAAATATTAGAGGCATCCTGACACAGGGGGAGGAGAATAGTTGTCGGAAACTTCTAATTGAAAGTCTTGCTGCTAGCGTAAAAAATGCTACGCTATCCCTAATTTAACGACAGTGATGTATATATGATTAAAAGGATTTTATTGGCTATCTGCGTGATTTCAAGCAATAGCACATTGGCCGCAGAGCAGTATTCGCAATCACGGTGTGATGCTATTAAAGCCGAGCGAGAAAAAGTTCAGGATAGAATGAGGGCAGGGTATAAGGCAGCTGAAGGTGAGCGTTTACGCAGGCGCTCAACTGAGTTGTTTGAAATATTAGGTCGTCACTGCATAAGCCCAACTAATGGGAGGAGCTACAGTTCAGGTTCACGAACTTATACTCGCTCATCTGCTAATGATTTATTAAATAAAAAAGTTCATGATTCAACGGTCTATAGTAAAACATACGACAGTGATAGCAAACGACTCGCGTGGAGTAGCTTTTACCAATACCCTGAGCGCTGCCGTGCTAAAGAAATGCAACAAACTGACTTTGTTTGGTGCAGTGAAAATCGAGCTGAGCAGCGTGCAAAATTTGAAGCCCAGTGGCAAGCACCAAGCAAAGCAAGCGCGAATGTTAAACAGCCAACGGTTGTTTTATCTCAACAAAACACTACTGCAATACCCACAATTACACATTCGATGACGCTAACCCCAGTGTCAAAAGCTGATACCCGTTTGAATACAGTTGCTTTGGAAAAAGAAGGCTATAACTACAAAGTTTGGCAATTAGTGGCTGTTGGTTGTCTTGCCTTTATGGGAGTTTTTGGCGCTTACCGCTGGTTTAAAGATTAAGTGCAAAACAAGTCGCGATATAAAATCGCTGCTACGAAGGTCGATTATTTAAATCTCAGCGGTAGTGCATTTTACAGCTTCTCTCTGTTAGCCCGGCAACTTAACTCTTTCTAACTCATCTAATGAGGCGAATAATAATTTCAACGCCAGCATCTGATTAAAGTGCAAAAGATCGCTCTAAGTAAACGCCGGGTTTGGTTAGGCTTATTGTCACGTAAAGCATGATCTACGGGTTAACTCGTTGCTGTAGCTTGGCTTGGGGCTGATAATCACCTTGCTCTAAACCTTTAAAGTAAGCTTGGTAACGGCCGTTTTGCTTAAACTGTAATAAGTACTGATTAAAGGTGTTGAGCAGTTTTTCACTTTCGCTGCTATTTTTTGGAAATAGTAAGAAGCTTTTATTAATTAACAGGGGTTTGGGGTGGTGGCTAATAACATTAACAAGATCGGGTAGTTGGTGTTTTAGGGTAAAGTAGCCAACACTTTGCTCTTCAGCAAAGGCGTCGATACGCCCTAGTGCTAAACGGCGGAAGTTTTGCTCGGTATTACCTACCCGCGACATTTCAAAAGAGCCTTCGGCAAGGGCTTTATCAAACTCTGGGCCATAACTATAGCCAAGCCCACCACCGAGCAATAGGCCTTTTAAATCTGCAATATTTTGCCAATCAAAATGGCGCTGCTTTTGATAAAAAAACACAAATCGTTCACTGAGTACCGGTTCGCTATATAAGTAAGCCGTTGCTCTTTCGTCACTGAACATCCATACCGCAGTAGCGGCATATTTGTTATTTTCGGTATCGTGATATGCACGTGACCAAGGTAAAAATGTAAAGTTAACGGTAATGCCTGCTTCAGCAAATATATCGCGAATTAAATGCGCTACTACACCTTGGTAGGGCAGCGATTCACTGAGAAAAGGTGGCCATTCACCTGCGCTAAGTTGAATTGTCGTTGAGTCAATACTTTGCGCTGTCGGTACTGCTTTAGTGGCGTTACTTACACACAACAGTAGTAACAGACTGGCGTTGCATATATTACGTAATCGTTTAGCTGTTCGCATTGTGTAATTTAGCATTTATGAACATGGTAAAAAATCTGTATTGGTTATAAATTCCTCATTTATGATACTACAGTAGCGATCACGCAAAAGCGAATTAGTTAATAAACTTGTGTGCGGCTTATATGAGTTGTCTGATGAGTGAAACCTGGTTGTGGTGTGAAGCAAAGCAAACAACCTGACAGTGGCGATTTAATAGCAGAGTTTGGCTGCGCAAATTAATTACCGAGCGGTACAATTTCACCTTGTAAGCAGGGCTGCTCTGCGATTGCTTGCTGAATATTGGTGATCAGCTTATTGGCGGTGGCTGATGGCGTGCGAGTATGCGCCCACATGGCGTAAATAGGGCGAGCGGGTAGCGGTATGTTTTGCGCTACATAAGCAAACTGTTGCTTGGCGTTTAAGCTGGCAATTTCGCTCATCGGCAATAAGCCAGCTCCCACACCCGATTGCACTAGCTGGCGTGCAATGGTTATGTCGTAGCAATAGGTGATATGCTCAAAACAGCTCTTTAATTCGCTGAGCAGCGCTGCTGAAAGTTGTTTATCGGTGTAGGGCAAAATTAGGCGATTTTGCGGTGCCGTTTGTTTTTTAGTAATTACCGCTGTGGCAATTGAGCCGAGCCGCTTTTGATAAAAGCTTGAATCTTGTTGTTCGCCAATTCGTATCGCTAAATTAAAGCGCTGTTGGCTAAGCTGACTGTTTAAGTTATTTGGATAAATATGCAAATTGAGCTGAGCGTGTGATGTTTGAAACGCACTAATTGCGCTCATTAGTGGCCCGGCAATCAGGTTTTGTGGGCACAGAAGATAAAATTCTTCGTTGATATTTTGTTTACTTATTACCTGCTCAACCTGACTCGAAAGTGTTAAAACAGTGTTCGCGAGCGAGTCATAAATATGCTGCCCCGCGCTGGTGAGTAAAATTCCTCTTGCACTGCGCTGTAATAGTGGCGTGCCTAACTTTTGTTCAAATGCTTGGATGCGTCGCGATAAGGTCGATAAATTTAAATTAAGCTCTGTTGCTGTTTGGCTCATGCTTTTGCGCCGCGCAACTTCGGTAAATAAATACAGGTCGTCTAGCATGTTATTTTCTCAATCTTAGTTTGCATTTTGGTCACTATTTTAACGGCTGCTATCAAAATATAGTAGTAGGGCATAGACGCAACTATGAAAATTCATTTTACATTTATCAAGTTGATATGGCTTTTTATGTTGTTTTTGTTCGGAGTATGGGCAACTTATTTAAATTTAGCTTTAACCCTAACGTTTTATGATTGCCGGTTCAATGCATTGAATGCATTTCTTTGAAAGTAGTGAGATTTTATGATTAATATAGTAGCTAAAATTACCCCAAAGACAGCGTTGTTCGCTGAGTGTAAACGTAAATTACAAGCGATTGTGGCACCCACTTTAGCTGAAGCGGGCTGTATTCGCTTTGAGTTATACACGGGTGATAATCAAACATGCTTATTTTTGGTTGAGCGGTTTGTATCGCAACAAGCACTTGATGAGCATTATCAACAAGCTTATACAAAACAAGTTTTTACATTTTATGAGAGTGCATTAGCGAAAGCCGTGGAAATAAATAACTTAGCTGAAATCTGAAAAATAGGCGCTTTATGTTGCTGGGAATAACGGCATAAAGCTCCCATAGCTTATAACATATTTAGTATCTGCTTGGCTTTTATACGAGTTAAGCATGCCGCCATTGGTTGCTTTTTAAATTGCTTAGCTGAAACGGTTTGCTCTTTCCCCATATATTGATTATGCAGGGTTTGCACACTGACTTTACAGGTCACTTGATGATCATTTTCAACATAACGTAATTCGACTCTTTGCGCTTTGTTGATTAAGTTTTTGTATGGGTAGCCTTCATCGGTATCAAGTTTTATTGTGGTGTTAGCTTGAGCTTGGTTGCTAAAGCTAATTAATGTAATAACTAATATAATTAAATATTTCATTGTGTTAACTCTTCATGTTGCTTGGTTGGTAATATAAGTATTACCTGATGTAGAAAAGCTGACAAACGATTAAAAATTGCTTATGCTTTAGTTTTTCTTAACTGTGAATGGCTATGACTCTACCCCCATTAAAAAGTCTCTGGTATTTCAAGCATGCGGCTGAATTGGGTAGCTTTAAGTTGGCTGCGGAACAATTATTTGTTAGCCAAGCCGCGGTGAGCCAACAGATCAGGTTGTTAGAAGCTCATTTAGGATGTCGGTTATTTAAGCGGCAAACTCGATTTGTAGAACTAACACGCCAAGGCGAACAATTGCTCCCGGCTATCTTGCAAGGGTTTAGTCATTTTCAATCTGGGATTAATTCGTTAAGCCAAGATACAAATCCACATAGTTTAAATTTATCGGTTTTACCTTCGTTTGCCAGTGGTTGGTTATTGCAACATATTAATGATTTTCAACGTCACCATCCTGGCATTCATTTACGTATTGATCCTAGCGATCAACATGCAAATTTTGCCTCTGGTCAGGTTGATTTAGGCATTCGTTTTGGGTTAGGGCAATATCCCGAGTTACACAGTGAGTTGGTCGCTGATGACAGTTTGTTACTGGCTTATAAACCAGGGTTGCTTACCCCACAATTACCTTTAAGGGCGCAATTATTACAACAGCAGTTAATTATGGATGTTTGCCCTGATGCAGAGCGTGGTTGGCAAACATTAGCGGCTGAATTAAACATTAGTACTACAGCAATGCCGGTATTTTTAGAAATCGATAACGCAGCCTTGGTGATCCAAGCGACGTTGGCGGGTCAAGGAATTGCGTTAGTGAGGCGACGTTTAATTGAGTCCCATATCAAATTCGGGCAGTTAGAAGTTTACCCAAATTTTGAATATAACTGCCACTATAAATATTATTTAGTGGGCCCTAAGGAGCATTTTAATTGGCCAAAGGTAATCGCTTTTCAAGCTTGGTTATTATCTAGATTTCAGCAAGATGATGACGCACTTAAACAATGTTTTAAGTAACATAGCGTTGAGATTGACGAACTTTCTAACTTTCTAACTTTCTAACTATCTAACTTCATAACGTCATAACTTTCTTTAACTGGCTATCTAACACATTTAAATTAAAAGGTTTTACAATAAAGCCTGACACTTTCGCGGCGATAATTTCTTTGATTGCTGTGGAGCTGTCTTCGCAGGTGATCATTAACACCGGGATTTCGGCTAACTCTTGGTCATCACGAATACGATTGAGTAAAGTTTTGCCATCCATTTTTGGCATATGCAAGTCGGTGATAACTAAATCATAGCCTTGGTTTTGTAATAAACTTAATGCTTGTATTCCATCAGTCGCTTCAACAATATCGTGATAATTTAGTTTTCTTAACATATTTATTAATACATGGCGCATCAAAGGCATATCGTCAACGACGAGGATTTTCATAAAGTTAAATTGTCCATAATATTCAAATTACCTTAAGGTTAGTTAACAAAGTCTTACTCTGCCACAAAACACTGGGCAACTAGCTGACTAAGTCGCGCTATTTTTATATTGCTAAGTTGGCGGTAATCAAAGTATGGACACACAATCAACTTGTTTACTTTATCGATAGCAAATTCTTCATCTAACCACTGTAATTGGCACTGTAAGTGTCCTTGCTGCAGCAGCGCTTTAGCATAGGTGCGTCCGGCAATAATATGCAAGGTATTATTGTTATTTAAAACCGGAGGGCTAAAAAGTAAGGCAGTTTGACTATTAAGCTGCAGCAGTTGTTCATCACGATAGTGTTGCCAAGTCGGGGCGAGTTTGGCGAATTGGTAATACTCGCTAGGCAGTGCAAATAATACTTTAGCATATACATTAAATACTTTACGCCAGCCATTACCACAGGCTTGGTTGATGCTGGCAATTTGTCCATCCACACATGAAGTCACTGTACTTAGGTTGGTGTACTGTGGCATCGGTGGTACATTCGCTATATACACAGCGACTGTAAAAGCTGGGTCACCAAAGCCTATATTACTTGCAGCCTTACTCATTTATTTTTAGCTAGAATGCGGTCTAGATTATTAGCAAAGTTTTGACGATCACTTTGGCTAAGCGGTGGCGGTCCGCCGTTCATTTCAACGCCACTTGAACGCATAGTATCCATAAAATCGCGCACATTTAGTAACGAGCGAATATTTTCACTGGTATACAGTTCGCCGCGAGGATTTAGCGCTTGGCCGCCATTATCGATTACTTCTGATGCTAGCGGAATATCACCGGTGATCACTAAATCATTGGCTGCAATACGTTTGACTATTTCGTCATCAGCCACATCAAATCCTGATGAGACCTGCAACCGGCTAATGTATTTTGAAGGCGGAATACGCATTGCATGATTAGCGACTAAAATTGTTTCAGTTTGCGTACGCTCTGCGGCACGAAATAAAATTTCTTTGATCACCACTGGACAGGCGTCAGCATCAACCCATATCTTCATTGTTAACTTCTAATAGTTAGTAAAAAAATGATCCTAACCTAAGGCTTTTAGAACAACTAGTATTAAGTGAACTTTTTATGCTTTACTGCGTTGGTGGCCTAATTAACTATCAAGGAATCAACGATGAAAAATCAATTATTTATCACTCTTACTCTGTTCGTCAGTAGTTTACTGCTTGGCTGTACTGGCATGCCCGATAAGGTTGCACCAGTGAGTCCTTTTTCCATCGAACAGTACCAAGGTAAGTGGTATGAAATAGCCCGATTAGATCACTCTTTTGAGCGGGGTTTAGATAATATAACAGCGGATTATACAATTAACGATGATGGCTCTGTAACTGTGCTAAACCGTGGTTTTAATAGCGAGGAAAACAAATGGAGTGAGGCTCAAGGTACTGCGAAATTTGTTGATAGCAATGATGTTGGTCATTTAAAAGTATCGTTTTTTGGTCCTTTTTACAGCTCTTATATTGTATTTAAGTTAGACCAACAAAATTACCAATATGCGTACGTATCTGGCTACAATAACGATTATTTGTGGCTATTATCGCGTACCCCCACAGTGAGTGAGCAACGCTTAGCTGACTTTAAAGTGCTTGCGCAGCAAAAAGGCTTTGATACTGACAACCTGATTATGGTTAAACAGAACAGTACCCCATGACTGTAAATCCCCTTTACAGTGCATCGATGGCACTAAAGAGTGCCATTTTTTAGCTTTTAACAATTCATACGCCTTTTTAGTCAATACAACTAGGAATATGTAATTCATTAGTCAAAGTTACGTCCCTAAAACATCATTTATATGTAAGAGAACTGAAACAACTTCTGGTCACACTTATTCTTGAAATTTTTCTAACAATAATCAGGCTCGGTTGAAACTTTTAACAGGCCAATTTCAAGGAGTAAGTAATGAAGCGTGTAGCATTATCTTTAATTGCTGGAGCCGTCACTTTAGCATTAACAGCGTGTAACGGAGACGACGGAAAACAGGGCGAGACCGGTTCACAAGGTCCTGTCGGTGAAGCTGGTGTAGATGGCAGCAACGGTGTGAATGGTTCGGATGGAGCTAACGGCACGAATGGCAGCGATGGCACAAATGGTGTTGATGGTGCTAATGGTGTTGATGGAAAAAATGGTGGCAGTGGCTTAACACGGTTAGCGACTGTGCCAGCGGGGGCTGAAGTCACAGGCATTTTTTTAAGTGATGGCGGTGACTTGTTTTTCAACGTTCAGCATCCGTCAGACACGAATACGGCAAAAGATTCAGTTAATGGTAAAGTTATTGATCGAGGCACTGTTGGCGTATTACGTGGGGTAAACTTTAATAATTTACCGCGTAATATTATCAATTCGCCAGTACCAGAAAGTGAGTTTGAACGCCAAACTGTGATTGCAGCGCTTGGTGAATATCAAATTCTTGGTCAAACCGGTGATACTTATGCTGAGTTAGGTGACAGTGGTCTGGCTGGTGGTTTAGGTGTGCACTACGGTATTAATAATAATCAAAAAATCATCGAAAATAATAATCCAGATTTTAATGGTTTTATTGCTGCAGGCGAAAACGAAGGCTACCTCTTTACTAACTGGGAATCTTACCCTGGTGGCGTAAGCCGATTAAAAATGTCAAAAAGTGCAGAAGGTGCTTGGTCTGTGACCGATGCTATGATGATCAACTTTGACGCAGTGAAGGGGACGGCTGCTAACTGTTTTGGGTCAGTTTCTCCGTGGGGCACCCCGCTAACTTCAGAAGAGTGGATCGTTAATTCAACGGTTAACTCAACCACAGATGCATCATGGAATGATCCGAGTGATACAGGTACAGATGGTATCGAAGCACTTGTTGCTCCTGATTTCCCAAATCCTTACCGTTATGGTTATATCGCGGAAATTCAAAAACCAATGACCGATGCGCCAGAAGTGGTAAAGCATTACACCATTGGTCGTTATGAGCATGAAAACTCGGTAGTTATGCCAGATCGTCGTACCGTATATTCATCACAAGATGATACCGGTGGGGTATTATTTAAATTTATTGCCGACCAACCAGAAGATTTATCCGCAGGTACTTTATATGGTGCAAAACTAACCCAAGATGCCGGCTTAAACGAGCCAACTGTCACTGGTTTTGATGTGCAGTGGGTTGAGCTTGCCAGTGGCAGCAATGTTGATATTGAAACCTGGATTGCACAATACGATGGTATTAATACCAGCGATTATGTTGCCGGTAAAACAAGTTATATGTCACTGGCTGATGTACAAGCATGGGCAGATGGTAAAGCGACATACCCTAGCGAGGCAGAAGGTGGTAGCCCTGTTACAGCAGGCAAACCGATGGATAACCGTGCCGCATTTTTAGAGTCTCGCCAAGCGGCTAAAATGAAAGGTGCTACCGCCGAATGGCGTAAGCTTGAAGGTATTAGCATCAATCATGATCGTGTACTCGAAGCGATCACTGGGCAAGATGTTATTGCAAATGAAGTTGTTACAAAAGCGTACATGTATATCGGTATTTCAGATCTCGATAACACCATGGTTGATGACGAAGGCGATATTCAACTATCAAGACGAGTAAAAGACTGCGGTGGTGTATACCGTGCGCACATTGATACAAGTTACAGCTTAACTCGCATTGAACCGGTGATTATGGGCGGTACATATCGTTCAAGCCTGACTGGCGCTGAGCGTTGTGATGTTGAACAACTTTCACAACCAGACAATGTGATTGTTATGCGTGATGGTCGTATCATTATTGGTGAAGATGGCTTCCAAGAAAACAATACGTTGTGGATGTACGATCCACAGTCTAAGTAATTTAAGCGTTAGATAAAGCGTTTTTAGGTGGGTAAACCCTGTGTTTACCCATTTTTTAGAAAAAAATAGAGTCATAAAAATGAAGTATTTAACCCCCTTTATATTACTGAACGTTGTTTTACTCACTGGGTGTTTTGATAATGAGATGCCAATGAGCGACGTTACGTATGTTCAACAAACCTCATCATCTACCTCACTATATTCAGCGCCTTATAAAGAGGGCGATGATATTCCCGCGCTTGCGTATATGCAATATGATGAAGAATATAATCCGGAATCGGTTATTCCACCGCAGTGTTATACCAAAACCCAGGGCAAAAATAATCCTTGTTATGCCTGCCATCAAACAGACAAGCAAGATAAAAATCGCCCAAATACAATGAATGATGGGCATTTACAAGGTGTGTACGAGTTTTCAGATCTTGGACTTAAAAACCACTGGAAGAATCTTTTCATTGATAGAACCGATTTAATTGCGGGTATTTCAGACGATCAAATAAATAGTTGGGTAAACCAAGATAATTACGGCAGCTTTATTAAAAAACTCAAAGCTAATCCTGATTGGCAAGGAGAAATAGCTGAAGTTAAAAATTTAGCTTATCCAGCTCAGGCATTTGATGAAAAAGGTTTTGCTAAAGATGGCAGCCATTGGGTTGCCTTTAACTATAAACCTTTTCCAAGTACTTTTTGGCCAACCAACGGTTCAACCGGTGATGTAATGATCCGCCTTGGAAAAGAATTTCGTGAGCGTGACGGCATCTACAATCAGGATGTTTATATCGCTAACTTAAGTCTGGTTGAAATGGCGATAAAAGATTTAGCGCAGATAAGTACACCAGATATTTCAGAGCGGCGTATTGGTCAGGATCTAAATAACGATGGCAGGTTATCGGCATTGGTAAGTAATATAACTAAGCAGCCCAATTATGTAGGGGATGCAAAAGGCATAGAGTTAAGTTATCAGTTATACCCACAAGATACTGAGTTTTTACATACTGTACGTTACATTGGTGTCGATGAGGATGGTCAAGTCTACAATGCACCACGCATGAAAGAAGTCCGCTACATGAAAAAGCATCGCTTTAAATCTAAGCAATTGCTGGCCTCCTCGTATTATAAAGAAGCGAAAGAAAAGCACTTTGAAAATCTGCCACAAACTCGTTATCTAGGCGATAAAGGCATAAACAATATGTTTGGTTGGACTATAAACGGTTATATCGAAGATGCTCAAGGTGATCTGAGGCCTCAACATAAACAAGAGCTGGCATTTTGTAATGGCTGTCATAAAACGGTGGGATCAACTTATGATCAAAGCTTTTCATTTCCGCGAAAAGTACAAGGGCGTGATGGCTGGGGTTATATTGATTTAAAAGCCATGACCGATGTACCAAATAAAGGTGAGCAGCAAGGGGAGTTTTTAACTTATTTTGAACGTGTTGGTGGCGGGGATGAATTTCGTCAAAATCAAGAAATGCTCATGCGTTGGTTTAATCAAGATGGCACTGTGAATAAGCAAAGAGTGAAGCAGGCAAAAAATTTATATGAGTTAATTACGCCCTCTAAAGAACGCGCAACTAAGCTTAATAAAGCCTACTTTACGATCATGAAAGAGCAGAGCTACTTATTTGGCCGCGATGCAACACTATTAAAAGCTAAAAATGTACTGCAAACAGTTGACGACTCACAAGCACCACTTGAAGAACAAAACCGTTATGTGTGGGACATGCAATTAGATTGGTCTACTGCTACACAGTAATAGGTTTGATATGTTTTATATTAAAAAGTAATTACTAGGTAATAAATATGACACATTAGAGGGATATCATATTCCACATAGATTGATTGGCAATAGCTTCAATCAAGCTATTTGTGACATGAGTATCCCCCTACTATTTATAACCAAATCATTTGGATATAGGCAAACTAAGTTAGTTTGCCTTTTTTTTGCTCAGATCATATTTTTACTAACTAAGCTTAAAAAACAGTTAAAAACAGCCCACTGAGCATTACAACGGTGATATTTAAAGCAGTCATTATTTTTACCCAAGATGCTTTGAAGCTATAAAAAATCATTAATATTAAGACACTTAGCGCCATGTAACCACAAAATAGTAAAGCGCCGTAGCCGTTATGTTGTACAACACTCAGTACTAAGCTTAGTAAAATACTGATCCAAGCAGCGATCAAAAACTGTTTACTGAGTTTGTCGCTAGGGCGGGTTTTAAATACATCACGGTAATGATTAAATTTAGCCAAAGCAAAACAATTAAATGCCAGTAAACATAGGCTCAATTGCAGTAATTCATGCATTATGGTTGCTCCTGTAACTTAGTTTTTGCTGAACGGCGCGCCCGTTGTTGCGGTGTTTTAGCCGGAGTGTGAGTTGGTATTTTTTTGGCCTGAATTACAAATAAGGCTGCAAATATTAAGCACATTAAATCAAAACTAAACAACGCCCATTGGCCGTTTAGCAAGTAGCTTATTAGATTGCCATTGGTGGTAAGAGCATTAATAACAGGCACGCTGAGACAGGCGATACCGTTTATCCACGCGAGTAAAATCCACTGCGGCCTTGCGCGTTTAAATAGCGCAAACAAAGCAACGGCTAGCCAAGTCACAAAGAATGCAAGTATTTCTTTATCAGCGCGCTCAGGGGTTGTCATAGGCAGTAACCGGTTGGCAATAAAAAATGCGCAGGTTGCAAGTGGTAAGCCCATTAATGTGGCAAGGTTTAACCCTTCTACCAACTTTAAGCCAATTGTAGCAGGTTGGTCTTTTTTCATGCGTTCGCGAATACGCTTAGCCCACATAATACAGCCAGTTGCTATCATTACACAGCCAGCTACGCCGCATAAAAAGTATAACCAGCGTAATAATGGGTTAGCTAAACGGCCTGTGTGTAGGGCTGTTAGCGAGTCATAGAACACTTCAGTATTGGTTAATTGGGCAGCAGTTTTAGCTATTAAGCTGCCATCTACACCGTTAAATAATAAGGTGGGTGTTTGGTCGCGAACTAGGCTAGCGGTATCTGCACGGACTGTAATTGTGGCTGAGGCTTTATTTGGATCACGAATTGATATTTGTGTTAAGTCAGCATCAGGCCAGTTAGTATAAACTTGATCTAAAATAGTATCGATGGCTATTAATGGGGCGCTATCTGGGCTAGTTTTGGTGCGCACATTAGTGGGTGACACATCGTTAAATAAACCACGAATACCATCTTCGTATGCGGTCATTGCTGGATAGGGGAATAACATAAATATTAGCGTGATTAGGCCTGTATAGGTGATCATAATATGAAAAGGTAACGCCAATACTGACGATACATTATGACCATCTAACCAACTGCGGCTGCCTTTATTGGCACGAAAGCTAAACATATCTTTAAAAATACGTTTGTGGATCACCACCCCAGATATCAGCGCTACCAACATAAATAAGCTCGCAAAGCAGACAATCCAACGGGCTGTGCGTACATCAATGTAATGTAGGTCAAAATGCAGTCGATAAAAAAAGTTACCACCTCTGGTGTCTCTTGTTTGTGCTATTTCGTCGCCTGTTTGTGGGTTGATATTGTGCTCTTGCCAACCACCAAAACGCTTCCCTTCAGGACGAGGCTTTTCATAAGCATAGTTAAGCTGCGGTTTTCGCTCTGTGGGCAAGTAAATTCCCCAACGCGTAGACTCCGGGCCTGCATTTTGTAGGTAATTAATACCACTGATAATTTGGCTACGCTGTTGCGCTACACGCTGTTCAGGCGCTTGTACATTGTGCAGTG
This sequence comes from Pseudoalteromonas sp. SG44-17, assembly GCF_014164235.1. Classification (NCBI taxonomy): domain Bacteria; kingdom Pseudomonadati; phylum Pseudomonadota; class Gammaproteobacteria; order Alteromonadales; family Pseudoalteromonadaceae; genus Pseudoalteromonas; species Pseudoalteromonas sp. SG44-17. Next base: position 27,701 of record NZ_JACJEV010000015.1, read on the forward strand.
CTGGTTGATTCCATAGCGTTATTTCGTCCCGAAAAAAACTCACCGTGCCGGCAAAAAATATTAAATAGAGTAGCCAGCATACTAATAATCCAACCCAAGTATGCATCCAGGTCATGGAGCGGAAAAAACTCTCTTTCATAGCCAACCCTTTAGTAATGATAAGATCAGAGCACACCCTGAAGTAGTTAGTAAAATAGTGATCCATATTTTAGGTAATGACTTAACTGCAAACACCCAAATAAACACGCAGCTGTACACTAAAATAGTCAGGCTGATACTAAGCAGTACAGCATCTGATTTTTTCAGCGGTAAAATAATACTCAGTAACGCGGTAAACACGGCAGTAAAGGTATAACCACCAACAATGGCGGCAAAAAAGCGTGAGATAACAGCAAAACGGTAAGCATGGGCTTGATAAGCTTGGCTTAATTTAGATCTTATAGAGAGTGTTTGGCTGTTTTTGATAGATTGAGCGTGCATGATGATCCCTCAAAGTCCCAAATGGGGGCGAATAAAGGGGGTATTATATATTCTAGATACAGAAAAGATAGTGATTCGTATTTTCTTTGTTGTTTGTCGCGACGACAGCGCAATAATACTCAGTATATTTACTTAGTAAAATGATGATCTGCTTTTATCATTTGCTGTTTTAATTGAAAAGTTCGCAAATTTTTCAACTGCTTGTATGCTTAGTGATTGGAAGGCTATAAGCCGTTACATTAATTTTTTAGGGAGTACTATGTCAGCACACAAAAAACTTAATTATGTTGAATTTGCCGCAGCAGATTTAATCGCCACTAAGGCATTTTTTAGTGCGGTTTTTGATTGGCAGTTTATTGATTATGGCCCTGAATATACGTCATTTAGTGCTGATACAGCTGGGCTTGATGGCGGTTTTTATCAAGCTCCACTTAGCTCATTAACGCAACATGGCGCAGCTTTGTTAGTATTTTATAGCGAGAATATTGCGCAAACACAGGCTAAAGTAGAGCAATATGGCGGGAGTATTATAAAACCAATTTTTGATTTTCCAGGGGGCTGCCGATTCCATTTTACCGAGCCCAGTGGCAATGAATTTGCAGTGTGGTCAGAACATAATTGAACGCAAAAATAGATCATAATTTTACTAACTCAAGGAAATGAATTGAATGACAGATTTGAGTTGCGAAGAAATTAAAGCATTTGTACCAGCAAAAGATTTTGCGCTTAGTTGTGCGTTTTATCAGCATATGGGCTTTCAAATCGCGTGGGAAACCCCAGATATGGCGTACTTTTACCACGGAGACTGTAGTTTTTTACTGCAAAATTTTTATAATCCAGAGCACGCTAAAAATTTTATGATGCACTTATTAGTTGCAGATGTGACAGCATGGCATGATAAATTAACAGATGTGGGGTTGGCGCAAAAATATAATATAAAAATTACTGAGCCAAGCTTGCAAGCGTGGCAAATGATTGATTTTGTTATTTATGATCCAAGTGGTGTGCTGTGGCGAATAGGGCAAAGCAGTGATGATGGCTAGCACCTTGTTAAAGCAAGTTAGTCAATGCGTGATCTGTGAATCTGAGCTGGCGCTTGGGGCACGTCCGGTGCTGCAATTTAATCCCAGTGCGCGTATTTTAATTGCAGGGCAAGCGCCGGGGCTTAAAGTACACCAAAGTGGCATTCCATTTGATGATGCCAGTGGTAAGCGGCTGCGCGAGTGGTTAGGGCTTAAGCCATGCGATTTTTATGATGTAACTAAGGTTGCTATTTTGCCGATGGGCTTTTGTTATCCAGGTAAAGGTAAGTCAGGCGATTTAGCGCCGCGTAAAGAATGCGCACCTGCATGGCGTTCCCAGCTTTTAGCGGCACTGCCCAATATTAAGTTAACCATAGTGCTGGGTAAATATGCCCAAGCGTACCATTTACCACACACAAAACATTTACCCCTCACTGAGTTAGTAAAATCATGGCGTGAGTATTGGCCAGATGTTTTGCCATTGCCGCACCCGAGTCCGCGTAATAATATTTGGCTAACTAAAAACCCTTGGTTTGAGCGTGATGTGGTGCCACAGTTGGCGCAAACTATTCAAGCAATTTTGCAATGTGAGGATGATTAGTTTGATGATCAATACCCAATTTGAGCAGTATGGTTTTTTTCATGTAAAAGGTTTTTACACTGAACGTGAACTTGTGCATGAGCGCGAAGTGATCAATTGTTTTCATCAGCAATGGATCGCAGATAATCAACAGTTTTATCAAACCAAGGCGGTTAATAGTGCCTATTTAACTGCAAATACCTATTTAGATGAGGCCCAGCGCTTAGTATTATTTAAGTTTATTGCCAGCCATAAGTTAATGGCTCAAGTTGATTCGATACTTGAATCAGCGGCCTTTATGAATACCCAGTTGTTTTTTAATCCGGTTAATCCTGAGCAAGAAAATTATTGGCATCGTGATATGCAATACCATTTAAGCTTGGCGGAGCAGCAAGCTGCGCTATCGGGTCCTGAAGTGATACATTGTCGGGTTGCGCTTGAGGATGAGCCAGGTATTGAGTTAGTACCAGGTACGCATCGACGTTGGGATACCCCTGATGAGCTGGCAACTCGGTTGGCTATTGATCACAACAACACCAGCGATGATTTAGCCACCGGCCATGTGATAGAAATGCAAGCAGGGGATTTATTAATTTTCTCGGCAAATATGATCCACCGTGGTTTATACGGTAAAGACCGCTTAGCGCTGGATATTCTTTTTGGTGAGCCACAGCCCCATGTACTGCATTTTGTTCAGGATATCTGTCTGCCTACTCCAGCGATGATTTCGACATTAGAAGATGCCAGTGCCTTTGCGGTTACTTTGGCACACCAAGAATAACCGCGCTACATAGACCTGCCTAAAAACCACATGGGCCTCTGTAATAATCTCGAAAGATAAACAGGTCTGAGCTACATTTCGCTGTTACTTAACAGCGCCAGTAGTTGATCTTTAGACATTTGCCCAGCATCACTACTGCCGGCGAGTACTTTATCTGCGAGTGCTTGTTTATGTTCGTGCAATTGCAGGATTTTTTCTTCAATGGTATTTTGTGCTATCAGTCGGTACACAGTAACGGGGCGTGTTTGCCCTAGGCGATGCGCGCGATCTGATGCTTGTTGTTCAACCGCGGGATTCCACCACGGATCGAGATGCAGTACATAATCAGCTGCCGTTAAATTAAGCCCCGTGCCGCCTGCTTTTAAGCTGATCAAAAACAGTGGTGCATGACCTGCTTGAAATTTATCAACTTGTTGTTTGCGTTTGTTAGTACTCATGCTGCCGTCAAGATAACAATAATCGATGCCGCGTTTTTGTAAGCGCTTTTCAACCAGTTTTAACACATCGACAAATTGGCTGAAGATCAGCGCTTGGTGGTTGTTTTCTAGTAATTCTTCAATAATCGCTTCTGCAGTGTCGAGTTTACTCGATGGCAACTTACTATTTTCCAGTAACAACTGCGGGGCAATACAAGCGCGGCGTAATTTAGTTAATGACGCCAAGATAGTAATGTATTGGCTGTCTTCCTGATTTGCTTGTTCAAGTGCGTTTAAACGAGTTGCTTCGTACAGTGCTTGCTCTTTTTCACTTAATGCAAAGGTTAAGTTTATTTCGGTTTTTTCAGGTAACTCGGTCAATACCGTTTGTTTGGTCCGACGCAGGATAAATGGAGCAATGAGGGTTTTCAGGGTATCGGCTTGTTGTTGGTTTTTATCGGCGTTACCAAAGCGCTTTTTAAATACTGGCAGGGTATGTAAAAAGCCTGGCATTAAAAAGTTAAACAAGCTCCACAGTTCACCTAAATGGTTTTCGATTGGCGTGCCTGACAGGGCAATTTTAAATTGACCATTGAGTGCAAATGCGGCTTTAGCTCTTAAACTCAAGGGGTTTTTAATTGCTTGTGCTTCGTCAAAGACAATATTAGCAAAAGAAAATTGCGCCAGTTGTTCACCAATTAGTGGCAGTAAACCATAACTGACGATCACTAAATCGTGTTTACCAGCCGTTGCCAGAATATCAGCGCATGCAGTGGCGTTTTCAATGATTTTTACATGCAAAGCCGGCGCGAATCGCTCGGTTTCAACTTGCCAGTTATGACACACAGATTTTGGCGCAACCACTACACTGGCACCTAAACTACTGCGCATTTGTAACACGGTTAAGGTTTGTAAGGTTTTACCTAGCCCCATGTCATCGGCTAAACAAGCATTGAGTCCCCAGTTGGCCAGTTGCATTAGCCATTTAACCCCGACTACTTGATAGTCTCGTAAAATATGGACTAAATGTGCAGGTAAGGTAGGGTCGATAGTTTGCTCAAATTTAGCTAAACGCGTTTTCCAGCTGTCACCAAATGTGACATCACCTAAGTCGGCAATGCTTTGGTGTAAAGGCAATGCACGCGCGTTGGCAATCCGTAGTTCATCACTTGGGTTGTGCTTATCAATATTTTGCATCCCTTCTAAGCGATTTAATAAGTTAGTTAAACGCTGATCCAATAATAATGAATTGCCTTCCGAAAACTCTAAAATGCTGCCACGGCGCGGGGCTTTAAGCAGGGTTTGTAATTCGTATATTTGGCCGCTAGGGAGTGAGATTTTACCACTGACGCTTAACCAATCGTTATCATCATTTAAGTTAAGAGAAAGGTGCTGGCTTTTCGCAACTTTCATGCCTTGGCTCGTTTCGTCCCAACTTAATACCAGAGACTGTGCTTTTTGCGCAGCTTCAAGTAACTCAATTGCTTGGCTAATATCTTCAGGTAAATAAAACTGCTGTTGAATTTGATTATGTTGCGGTGATTGCCGATCAGCAAATAATCCGGCCATATTTTTCAGTAAATTTCTAAACGCTTTTTGCTCTGCTTTTAAATCACGTTTAATAACAATGCTGTCGGTTTGATCATCATCAGTATGTGCGAGTGTCAAAGCACCAATGCCGGGCTCAACCCAAGGGCCATCTACGCCATTTGGCATGGCATAAAAGTTAATGTTGATACCTAATTGGGTAAGAGCGATCACTGCGGCAAATTCACACAAGCCTTGGCGTACGTTGTTGATATGAGCAAACTCGGTACGCTGGCTGCTAATATGATGCTCGTTAGCCAGTACTTGTAATGCGGCATTTAGTTGTGGCAGTTTTTCTTCGGTTAAATTATTGGGTTGTTGCTCAAATAATTGCAGTAATTTGAGCTGTTTGTCATCAATGGCGAATACTTGGTAACAATTTGCGTGACTGTGGATAAGTAAAAAGTCACAGTCCGGATCGCTGATACTCGGTTGCATTACCAGGCGATAGCAATCATTGCTGTCTTGTGCAATTTCAATGACAAACTCGCCTTTGATCAGCGTAAGTGGCTGTCCATTGTGATCTTCAAGCCCTTTAAACCCTATTAATGCTTGTAATACCGCGGCCGTTGCGTGTATCTCGTGATAACCAAAACCGGCATGGTTGTTGAGCACTTGTACTAAGTTATGATCGGCGCTGGTTAATGCATCTTGATACTGGTTATAAGCAAGTTCTTGGGCGTTTACTTTACGACCTTTGGTCCATTCGCCTTTGGCATTGAGTTGCTGTACTTTGGCTTGTATGAGCGGTAAATCTAAATGGGTTAAATCCAGTTGCCATATAATTCGTTGCTGCGCAGTGGGCGTATCAATTTGGCTAATATCATTAAGCCAACGCTGCCATTGTGGGACGCGGGTAAAGTGCTGTAATAAACCAGTATTGGGTAATGGTGTGTCATCGCTAAGCCAATTAACTAAGTGCTGGCATTGCTCAGCTAACCAGTGTTGATGCGCATTAATTGCGCTATTGAGCTGTTCTAACAGTTCAGTATCACCCCTTAGATGATTTACCTGTTCGTCTGTGGCGTTTTTAATAATTGCCAGTAATAAGCAAAATAATGGCGCTAATGCATTCGGGTTACCAAGCAGATGACTTAAGCTGTTGCTTAAACGATGGTTTTGATAGTTAGCTAAATCCTCTTCCAGCAAATAATCAATCGCTTGGCTTGGGTGGCTTAATTCCCCAAGATTTTTTTGATACCATTTTCGACAGGTATTTAGTTGTTTAATATCTGCTGCGGTTGCACTGATAAATAGGCATATAGTGTAAAGTAATCCGGTGATCTCGGTCGGATAGATGCCTTTGCCAAAGTTTTTTCTAAACGCTGTTAAAGCGCTTTTATACTGTATCAAAGCAATATCAATAAACTCACCCTTGATGGCATTGGTATTTGCTTCATAAAAAGTGGCTAAAACACGGTCTCTTTTATCATCTAGCAATTCAGCAAAATTATCTTCTTGTAATAATATGGCTAAATTCTCATTCAGATAAATACGTTTTCTCAGCTCTGTTGTTGGGAGCGCTTTGGCAATCAGAGTCGGCCATGCACGCTCACTGGTGAGATTGAAAAATTGGCCGCGGATAAAGTTATCTAAGCAAAGCTGTTGCCATTGCTCAGGTAGGCATTGCCACAGTTGCTCGCTGTATGGTGATTGCGCGAGCAAATTAACAAAGCCGCTATCAAGCTCAAGTGATAAATCACCAGGGAGCGGTTTTTTTCCGCTTTTTGCGCGGTCAAGATCATTAAATAGCAGGTGCAGAAAGTGTACTGCTTTATCGTGGTAATAATAGCTTTTTGTAGCTTCGGTTAAGAAAGCATGCAATAGAACTGGCTGATGTTTTATCGCATTAATAGCTACATAAGCAACTGCGCTAACTGATATACGAAAGTTTGGTCCGTAGGGGAGCTTCCAAATTAAATCTTTAGATTCGAGTTGTTTAGTGTATTTAGCGACTTCAGCTTGAGAAAATGAATAGCCATTTTTAATGTGACTATAAAGACGTTTAGTGAGCTGTTGAACAGAGTTCTCATAGCCATGCGATGAGCCACTTATTATCAGTGCAAGTAATACACACAGTTGTTTTTGGTCGTTATCAGTTGTGGCGGGCGGCAAAGTACTTAATGGCATAAAATCAATAATTAAAGTCGCTAATGATTGCAGCCAGTATAAGTTTCAGCTGGGGGAGTTACAACCAATAAAAAAGCGACCCAAAGGTCGCTTTTTTATAAAAACCTATTGCACTTTGGCAAACAGTTTTTGTAGTTGCGGCATATATTCTTTAATTAGTTTTAAATTACTTTCGCTAACAACCGGCGCATCTGTATTAGCAGCATTAGCTGAGTTACCAAGTGTGCCCATCATTGAACTAGCGCTATTATTTTTCGAGCCGCCCATACTTTGCAAACCGCCCATTAACTGATTTACTTTATCTTTGTTTTCTGGCGATAAATTACCTTTGATGTTTTCAAGGTAAGCCATTGAGACTTCAGAACCCACAGTAATTAGTTGTTCAGGCGTGAAACCATATTTATTGGTAAGGGCTGCAAACTCTTTGTATAAATCATTATCTTTGATTGTACCAAGGGCGCCTAATGCCATTGCAGTCGAGCCCCCTTCAGAGCCACCTAACATACTACCCAAATCCATGCTTTTTAATGAATCTTGACTTTGTGACCAATCAACAACCGCGGGTAATGCTTTCATATAACCTTGTAAATCTTTTTCTGTGATATCTGCCGCAAGGCTTGAAAAACTCATTGCTAACAAACTAAGAGATAAAATTATTTTTTTCATGTTGAGCACCTTTATTCAATTGTTAGTTGCATTAAAGACTATTAATTAGATAACCGCTATAAATTAAAGAGGGTTTTAGTCTGTTAACATCAGATGATATACTACATTTTTGCCTGATGTAGCTGAACCTCATGTTAATTATTTCAAATACCGTAACAATCGATGAATGGGAAGTCGAGCTGTCAGCTATTCGTTCACAAGGAGCGGGTGGTCAAAATGTTAATAAAGTGGCCAGTGCGATCCACCTTCGCTTTGATATTAATCGCTCAAAGTTACCAGAGTTTTATAAAGAGCGGTTGTTGGCGTTCAATGATAGTCGTATCACTAAAGAAGGTGTGATTGTTCTCAAAGCGCAAAGTCATCGAACTCAAGAGCTAAACAGGGAAGATGCGTTAAAGCGACTAAAACAGCTTATTTTATCAGCCACTAAGGTTGAACGTGCTCGTCGTGCTACTAAGCCAACACGTAATTCACAGCGCAGACGCATGGATAAGAAAACCAAACATGGTAATACCAAAGCGCTGCGCGGCAGTGTTAAAGTTTAATTTATAAGTTTGGTTTAAGCACCTCAAATAACGCGTTAATATGATCGTCTCTATCATTAAGCGCAGCTATATAACGGTATTTTTCACCGCCAGCTTGTTCAAAAATCTCTCGGTTTTCACCTTCTAATTCTTCAAGTGTCTCAAGGCAATCAGCGCTAAATGCAGGGCTGATAATAGCCACGTCTTTAATCCCTTCGCTTGGTAAGCTCTCAAGGGTTGCATCTGTGTAAGGTTTTAACCACTCAGCTTTACCAAAACGGCTTTGGAAAGTGGTGATCACTTTGTCTTTGTCTAGGCCTAGCTTTTCTACCACTAAACGGGTGGTTTGTTGGCATAGGCAGTGATAGGGATCGCCATTATCTAAAAACTGTTTAGGCATACCGTGGTACGAAAACACCATTTTTTGTGGCATACCGTGTTTTTCTAAATCTTCGCTAATGCTGTTAGCGAGTGACTCTAGGTAGGTTGGGTTTTTGTGATACCCATTTATAAAGTGAAGCTCTGGCACCCAGCGCCATTTTTTTAATACATTCGCCACGGCATCAAATGTTGAGCCTGTCGTTGGGCTTGAATATTGTGGGTAAAGTGGCAACACAATAATGCGGGTTAAGCCTTTATCTCTGAGCTCTTCAAGGCCCGCTTCGATTGATGGATTACCGTAGCGCATCGCCATAACCACTTCGGTATTGGTATAGCCATGCTGTTTTAATAAGGCATTTAATTTAAGGCTTTGCTGGCGTGTAATATGGGTCAGTGGCGAGCCATTTTCAGTCCAGATACTTTTATATAGTTTAGCTGAGCGTTTTGGGCGAATACGCAAAATGATGCCATGCAGGATGATCATCCACACAATACGCGGTATTTCTACGATACGAGGATCTGACAAAAACTCACGTAAGTAAATACGCAATGCACTTGCTGTTGGGGCATCGGGGCTGCCTAAGTTGGTCAGTAAAATCCCTGTTTTTTGATTAAAACGCTGATCATGAGGGTTATCGGTAACGGCTGAAAATCGCGACACGCAATGCTCCTAAAGCAAAATAGACGGTTATGGAATATATGCTATTAATATTAATAGCTTATTGTAACGAATGAAAGGGTAAATAGGATCACTGATTTACAATGATTTGATCATGATCCTAAATGGAGTCGGTTTTTTAGCTTCTAGTTGCTGTAACTTTTCAATGGATTTAGCACTAAATATATGCCCCTTTGGTAGCAACATAATACCCGTGTGACTATGCAGTGCATGGCTAAGTACCATATTGATGGCTAGCTCTTTGGCCGTTATTATTTTCATCGAGCCTACTTTTGCTTGCTGCTTAATACATTTAACTCGGCAAGCCTCCAAAGCTTGCACTAATTTAGGATGGTAAAAGTTACCGCTGTACATTTTTACTGTTTCGAGTGCATGTTGGTGCTTTTCTTCATCTTTTAAATTACTTTGTTCAAATGCATCCCAATAGTCACGTGCAAGCGCGAGTATCATTGCACTAAGAGGAATATCATTACCTTTTAATCCTTTAGGTAGGCCATTACCGTTATAGCGTTCGTACTGGTGATAAATGGCGTCAGACACTTCATGCAGATGAGTCGCAGGCATTAACATCAATTGTGCTGTACTTGGATGCGTATAATAACTTTTGCGTTGCTGTTCATTAAGCGCATGCACGGGTTTTTCATAAAGTGCGGGATCCATTGCTAACAGCCCTATCTGAGCTAAGTAACCAGCCATTGCCGCCATTTCTATATTTTTTGGCGGTAGCTGCAACTGTTTTGCTATTTGCGTACAGGTATTGGCAATGTTCTGCGCTTTGGTGCCATCTAAATATGGATTGGCATTAATGAAATTATAGAGCAGCTCGAAGGTTGCGCGGTGTTCATTTTTTTCATTTGTATTGGCAACTTTTAGCTGTTGTAAGACCTGTTTAATCTGTTTAGTTCGTTTCTCAACTAACTCTTCAAGTGAGTCATTTAAATCTTTTAATTGCGAGTTTTGTTTTTCTACATGGGCTTGAAGAATTATATTTTGTTTCTTTAAACGGTATTTCTCTACTGCTGACTTTATTATGCTTATTAGTTGATCATTCTGCCATGGTTTGTTGATATATGCATGAATACCGCCTTCATTTACTGCTTTCACAGTAGATTCCAAGTCAGAAAAACCAGTAAGTAGTATGCGTTGCGTGTCTGGGGCTGTCTCTCTTGCTTTTGCTAAAAACTGAGCACCATTCATTTTTGGCATGCGCATGTCGCTTATGATGACATCAAACTCTGTCTCTGCCATTTTCTTTAATGCTTCTTCACCCTCGCTACAAACTGTTGAGGTGAAATTATATTGCCTTAACAGTCTAGTAAGTGATTTTAGTACTCCTGGTTCGTCGTCTAAGCATAAGATATTTGCAGGCTTATTTGTCAACTCCGCGATTTCTTGTATTTCATGCATATTTATTGTCTATTCAAATACTTTGTCATTTTTAATCTAGTATATGTTTAAAGTATAAACAATTTTTAATTATTAAATGTTTTCAGCGTTGTGAGTGATTTTATAGAAAGTAAACATATCTTTTCAAATTTTAGTAACGTAAAACTTTCGCGAGCGCAGACAAAAGTGAGTTGTTTTTTTGCAGAAAGTATAAAACCCATCTAGTATGAGACAGATAAGACATTAATGTTAATACAAGAGAGATTGTAATGGCGATACCGATAACAATTGCAGATGATTCAGCGCTGTCACGCAAAACTATTCGAAGGGTCTTGCCAGAAGATTGGGATGTAGAGATACATGAAGCTAAAAATGGAATCGAGGCTTTAGAGGCTGTGAATAATGGTCTGGCTGAGGTGTTATTTCTAGATTTACAAATGCCGCAAATGAATGGGTATGAGGTTTTAAAGGAACTGCATGATGAGCATAAAAAAACAATCGTAATTGTAATTAGTGCTGATATTCAACCAGAGGCGCAGGCATTAGTTAATTCTTTGGGAGCGTTTAGGTTTTTGAAAAAGCCAATATCTGCCGAGGAGCTTAGTAATACATTACAAGAGGTTGGGTTGTTATGATTACTATTAGCGAAGAGGAGCGAGATGCCTTACAAGAAATAATGAATATATCTATGGGGCAAGCTGCAGATGCACTTGCTCGGCTGATCCAAACAAAGGTTGCGTTGTCGGTGCCAGCCATTGAGGCGTTGTCGCCTGCGGCATTTCAAGAAGTTCTCGATAATTTTAAAAGTAGCTGGTTTGCAAGGCAATCTTTTGTCGGAACAATTCGAGGTGAAGTGATTACTGGCATACAAAAAGATGGATGTTCAGCACTGGCTGATATAATGGATTTTGACTTACCATTAGATCAAGCGGCTACTGAGGAACTTGTATTGGAGGTTACAAATATAATCTCGGCTGCCTGTTTGCAGGGTTTTACTAGTCAACTTGAGTTATCTACTCAGTTAAATATGCCTGCCTTTTATTATCCAGATAAAGCAACACAAAATATTGAATGGTCCTCTGTGTTAATTATTGAAGTGGATTTTAAGATTGAGCATATGAAATTTGATGCTCGCGTGTTAATTGGACTCAGTGAAGGGTCTATAGAACAAGCACTCATTCCTATCCGTGCTCTCTTGGAGGAGTAATGGAAAAAGCGGAGTTTGAGCGAGTAATAAGGCAAATCCCCATAGGAGCTTGCATTATTGATGTAAACTGTGTGATTACCTTTGCTAATCCTGCATTTTCTGGCGGTTTAACTGCAAGAAATGACCACCTTATAGGTGAGAACCTGCTCACTGTGTTCTCTGAGCAAGCGCGTTTTTTAAGGCGAAAAATAGACAGTGTATTTGTACTCAAAAACTCTAGCTTCAGTTACTGGCAACAACGGCCACATGTATTTCCGATGAGAAGCACTCGACCTATTACCGGTGATGAGTCTCAAATGTATCAAAATGTTCAATTTATGCCGATTACTGCTTGTGATGGAGAAGTGAGCCATGTGTGTATTGTTGTAACAGATGTAACAGCAGAGGCTAGTTATTTTATGCAGCAAACTGATTTGAAAAATGAGTTGGAGTCTGAGCATCAGCAGCTAAAAAAACTACATCAAGAGCTTAAAATTGCACAAAGGCAAATGTTGCAATCCGAAAAAATGGCTTCTATTGGTCAGCTTGCTGCGGGGGTTGCACATGAAATTAATAATCCTATTGGTTTTGTGCGCTCAAATTTAGAAACGCTAAAAGATTACTCGCAAAAATTAATGAAGACCAATGAAACGCAAAAAAAAATCATTCTAAAGCAAGCTGAGCCTAGGTTTATTGCGTTACTTGAAGATGTTTATGAAAAAAACGGTATTGCGTTCATTAATGAAGATCTCCCAGAACTGCTTAACGAGTCTTTAGATGGCACAGAGCGAGTTCGAAAAATAGTAAGTGGATTACGTGACTTTGCAATACAAGATGATGAAAATTGGGCTGAGGTTAATTTATGTGCAGAGATTGATTCTGCCTTGGTGGTACTTGAAAACGAAATAAAATATAAAGCCAAAACATCCGTCTCACTACCTGATGAAGCCATAACTTTTTGGGCAAAACCCAGTGCAATTAGACAGTTGTTGTTTAATATTATTGTAAATGCGTTGTATGCAATGCAGCCAATGGGTTTATTAAGTATTAGTTGTGCCTATAATGAAAGTAAAGATGTGCTACTTACAATAACCGATACAGGATCGGGTATTAGCCCTGAAGATTTAGTGCGTATTTTTGATCCCTTTTTTACTACGAAAGATATAGGCCAAGGTACTGGGCTTGGACTCTCTGAAGTATACGCAACGGTTCAGGAACATCACGGTCAGGTTAATGTGAGTAGTGAATTAGGCAAAGGCAGTTGCTTTGAATTTACGTTTAAAAAGCAAAAATAAACTTTAGAGTGAAACACAAGTACTTCCTTTCAAAGGTAATACTGAGCTGGCTAAAGCTAATGTTTTTAAATGATGGAGGCGGGTAATGAAAGGCATAATTTTTAATGTGTTAGAAGACATGGTTGTAGAGCAACTAGGTATGGAGGTATGGAATGAGCTATTACAATCACATACACCTGAGGGGCGCGTTTACGTGTCGGCAAAAAATTATGACGCTGGAGAGTTATTTGCAATGGCTAATGGTGTTGCGCTAAGACTCAATATGCCATTGCAAGATGTAGTGAAGGCATTTGGTCAATTTTTATTTAAAGGACTCGCTGATAGACACCTTGATGTAGTCGAGCGCTTTACTGATTTTACGTCATTGGTTATGGGGATCCATGATGTTATTCATCTTGAAGTAAATAAGTTATATCAAGACCCATCACTGCCGACTATATCATGTCGTATTAGCCGCCCTGGTCACATCGAAATGAATTACAACTCGCCGCGTAAACTTTGCTTATGTGCAGAAGGTTTATTATTCGGTGCTGCTGAATACTTCGATCAAGCTATTAATATTACGCACGCTGTGTGTATGCACAAAGGCGCCCAGCAGTGTATTTTGCATATTGAGGTTGCTGATGAGTGAATCTAGCGATGCTTATTATGTTGCTTATCTACGCGAAAAAAAAGCAAGAAGGGAGGTCGAGCAGTTGCTTGAAGATAGCTCGCGGCAGCTATACGAAAAGAATAAGTTACTTGAGCAGCAAATAACGCAAATAAAATCACAACAGCAGTCAATGTTACAACAAGAAAAGTTGGCCACATTAGGATCGTTAGCGGCAGGCGTCGCTCATGAAGTTAATAATCCACTGGCATTTGTAATGAGTAATGTTGATACACTTTATTTGTATAGTAGAAATATGATTGATGCATTAAATCGCTCCAGTATTTCGTTATCCGAAGATAAGGAGCAACTACTTGTCATTCAAGATGATTTACCTGAATTAGTTTCAGATATTAATGAGGGGTTAATTAGAATTAGAGATATAACAAAAAACCTGTTATTTTTTGCCCGTAATGATAGCCAGCATCAGGTTGAGGTTAAATTGCAAGATGCTATAGAATTAAACTTAAAATTGCTAAAGCCATTACTTAAAGATATTAATGTAGAACTTGATTTTACGTATAACTCGTCCGTTTTATTTACACCGAACGAATTAAATCAGTTATTAGTCAATATTCTTCTTAATGCTATTCAATCGTTTATTCCCGATAGTGAACGAACAGCTCAGATCAATGTGTCAGTGAGTGAGTTAAACAATAAGACTGTTTTAAAAGTAACTGATACTGGCTGCGGAATGAGTGATGATATAAAAAACAAAGTTTATGACCCATTTTATACAACTAAGCCTGTCGGTACTGGAACCGGAATGGGTATGTCAATGGTTTTACAAGTTGTACAAAAGCATAATTGTAAAATATATATTGAGTCAGCTATTGATGTGGGGTCTACTATATTAATTGAATTCCCACCATTAGATTAACTATCTATTATCTGGCAAAGGTTGAGTCATTATTTATGTCGATTATTATACAGTTGAAAAATCCGATAAAGAATAAAGTTTAGTCATCATTTTTTTCCTTTAATGCTATTATGGTTAATTCTTCATCATTTAAATCTGAGTTTTTAGGAAGTGTAATACTAAAAACAGTGCCTTCTCCTGGTTTGCTTTGTACCGAAATTTTTCCATTATGCTGTTCTATAATAGCTCTTGAAATAGCCAGACCTAATCCAGTCCCTTTACCTATTGGTTTAGTTGTGAAAAAAGGATCAAAAATACTATTTAGCTTATCAGCTGGGATCCCACAACCATTATCACTAATTGTTATATAAGCATTGTAAGAGTCTTGTGTTGTGGTTACAGCTATCATTCCTACAGAATTACTTAGCGACTGCGCAGCATTGATAAAAATATTTAGAAATACTTGGTAAAGCTGGGTTGTACGACCTATGAGCTTTATTTCATCTGCGCAATAGTATCTTTCAATTGTTGCATTGTATTTTATTTGATTCCAAGCAACTCGTAGAGTGTTTTCTAACAAACTAGTGAGGTTGATATCATCTATTTTTGTTTGATTTGGATGAGCAAACAGTTTTAGGCTCTGAACTATTTCTTTGACTCTATTCGCACCTTCTTTCATTTCACTTAAAATATCACTGGTATCTTGTGTTAATTCATCAAATTGATAGTGTTCTAGCCGTTCGTTGATAGCGCGTGTACTTTGAAATTGCGGTTTTACTAAATCTTTAATCAAATTAGTGTGCTGCTGTATATTATGGGCTAAGTTATGAATGTTACTGATAACGTAGCTTAATGGGTTGTTTATTTCATGAGCAACGCCTGCGGCCATTTGTCCTAATGAAGCCATTTTTTCTGAGTTGATTAACGTTTGCTCTATGTTTTGCTGCCTTTGCTGTAGACTTTTTTGTTCAAATTGTGAAATTGTATTACCAGTGAAGCTAATAAATTGCTGAAGTAAACTCACGTCCTTTTGATTAAAAGCACCTTGTTTCTCAGAAAAAACAAATAATTGATATTGTTTTTTATTTGTTGTTACTGGCGCAGTTAATAGTGAGTGTTGTTGTTGCCAAAAAATGTCATCTATTTGCCACTTAGTGAGTTTACGTAACTCAAATATATTTTTTATGTTGGGCTGTATCGATAAAATAGCGATTAATTCAGGTAATACTTTCTCTGCATTTTCCTTTGATGCTTTTAGCATAGAGTAGGATTCAGTATTAGGATTATATTTGACTAATATTGCTGCTGAAAAAGATATTGTTCGTTGTAATATAGAGAAAAAATCTTTAAATAACTCATCAGTATTTGAGCTTGCTAATATTGCTTCTAGGCCATTTAATATTAGCGTATTAAAAGCGCCTGCTTGCTCTAGAGCTTTATTTTTCATTTCCAGTTGATGAATCCTTTCTAATAGCTGTTCATTATTTTTCATAGTATTTACCAAATATAATTAAGTTACTTTCTATTTTTATAACTATCGAAGTAGCTTACGTCGCGAAAATGAAATTCTGTTGTTAAAGGAATGTGTGCAAGTTGTAATTCTTGCATTATGTACTTATTTAATCGTCTATAAGCACCAAAAAAAATAAGAACAGCTCCTATTATTATGTCAGCGCTAGATACCACTAAACGAATAATCGCAGATACTTTTTGTGTTAATTGATGTTCGCACTCTTTATTTTTTTTATTCTGGATGCACTTAGTTTCAATCGAAAACATTTTCAACCTTTTTTAATATTCATAAATACTGTTGGTGTCCTTGTTGAGCTTAATATCTCGTCATGTTTCTGTCCAATACGTTGTCGATGAAATATTCAGCCAGCGGCATTTAGTTAGATGTTTAAGTTACCTTAATATTCAAGTTGCAAAGTGCGCCTGTTGTTGTCTTTGGGTGTACCAATTTTAATGTCAGGCTCTACTTGTATAGCATTAATAGCCCTTCTGTCTCATTTGTCGCAATAGTAATAAAGCTGTGCTACGATTTAAATAGATTGATACTAAGTTGTTGTGTGATGTTAAAAACGTTAAAGCCAAGTGAGATAGCCCGCTACTGCGATGTACACCAAAGAACCGTTAGTCGCTGGATTGCATCCGGTGAATTAGTTGGTCATAAATTACCTGGACGGGGCAATTATCGTGTTCAAGTTTCTGATTTTATAAACTTCCTTAAGAAGCAGAACATGCCAATATCGGATAGCTTATCTTTGCAGAAGCAAGTACTAATTATTGATGACGAGGTCAATGTTCGTTCAAGTATCAAGCGAACCTTAAAAAAACAAAATTTTAGTATTATTGAAGCTGCCAGTGGCTTTGAAGCAGGGCTTTTATTGCAACAAAAGAACCCTGATCTGATAACGGTTGATTTACGTATGCCTGGTATAAGTGGGTTAGAAGTTATTCGTATGATTCGTGCGCAGGAAAGATTTTCAGATGTTAAAATTCTTGTTATATCAGGGGTACACGAAGAAGAGTTAAAGAATACGATTGTAGTTGGTGCGCATGGTTATCTTTGCAAGCCGTTTACTAGCGATGAATTAATAAATATTGTTAATAAATTAGTTAATAAGTAACCGTTGATGCAGAGGTAGCAAATAATGATAAACACTATTCTTCTGGTTGATGATGAATTGAATGTTTTACGATCGCTTAAGCGACTGTTTGTTCGATCGGGTTTTGATGTTGCAACAGCATCAAGTGCAGCAGATGCTCTTGAATATTTGAGTACTAATCGTGTAGCAGTCATAGTTACCGACTTCAGAATGCCGGTTATGGATGGCGCTGAGTTTTTACTTGAAGTGAAACAAAAATGGCCTACTACCGTTAACTTGGTACTTAGTGGCTATGCAGACTTTAAATCAGTCGTTGAATTACTCAATCAAGGTGTAGCCTTCCGTTTTTTGGAAAAGCCGTGGAGTGATGATGATTTATTAACAAATATTCATCAAGCACTGGTTGAATTTTCAAAATATCATTTTCAAAAAACACGAGACCAGATACTTTTGGGTAGTGTTTCTCCCTTGATTGAAGTTACTGATAAAGGAGTAATCGGTCGCTATAATGGTTATGCAAAAAAAGTTATCCATAATATCGAACAACTTCAAGGCAGAAATGTCTCTGAGTTATCTGCGACGTTAAAAACAGATGTTATCGATGCTTTTTTTGCAGAGGAAAGTCCAACACTGTTTCTTAATTATTTCGATGTGTCTGCAACGGGTGAAGAAAAGGAAATAATAATAGAGCGATACCTATCGGATCAATTTGCTCATCTTCTCAAGCTTTCTTTTGGGGGAGCTTGTCCGAAAAATGAACTCAGGTTTAAAAAGTCAAGCCTTATGGCTGAACATGAATTTTGTGAGTTAGTCACTTCTTTTGAGCTAAACTCTCGACCTTGTACTGTCGTTTATTTAGGGGTCTTACAATTCTCATTATTGAATAATTTACTTAATCACCATGAAATTTACAGTCTGATACACGATATAGTTAATGCGATCGAAGGTGCGCTCACGGATGAAATAAAACTATGCCACTTTAATATGGACAGGTTTGTTTTATTGATCCCAAGAATTATGAATGACACGCAGCTATTAATCTATATGGAAAAAATAATAAAAAAATTCAATGAGTTACTTTGTTTAACTCGTGCTACAACAGATTTGAATTTATACGGTGTTTATGGTTTTGTGCCAGAAGATGGTATTTCCGGGAAAGAACTTATCAATCAAATGCGTCTCAATATGGGGCATCAGATAGTTAAACAACACCGCACTATAACTAGGTTTGACCCAGATTTAGTAGCTGATTATAAAAAAGAGTTTGAGCTGAGCAGAATGCTGCTTACTGCTATTTCTGAAGAACAATTAACACTACGTTTTCAGCCTAAAATTGATTTATCGTCTCAAAAAGTTGCCGGTGCTGAAGTCTTAGTCCGATGGTATGAGCCAAAAAAATATGGCTGGGTGTCACCTGCTCAGTTTATTCCAATAGCAGAATGTGATGGCCAGATCATTGAATTGGGGCGATGGGTGATTGAAAAAAGTTGCGAAGCACTTAGCCGTTGGATGAAAGAGGGGATTGAGTCTTGCCCTCTGGCAATTAATGTATCTGGTAGGCAGCTAAAAGAAGACAAAGGTTTTGTTGATTTTGTTCTTGAATGTGTAAAAAAACATCACTTACTCTCATCACAACTTCATTTTGAATTGACTGAAACATACCTAGTTGAGGATATTGCTGGATGTCAACAGCAACTCTCAGAATTAAGATCTCATGGTTTTGAGATTTTAATTGATGATTTTGGTGTTGGCTATTCGTCACTTGCTTACTTATCTAAACTGGCGGTTGATGCACTTAAGTTAGACAAAGTACTAATTACAGATCTCGATTCATCAATTGGTATGCAGAGCCTAGTGCGTAATATTATTCGTATGGCCCATGAGCTAAAACTTAAAGTGATCGCTGAAGGTGTAGAAACGCCCTTTCAGTGTTCTAAATTAAAGACATTAGGTTGTGATTATGTGCAAGGTTTCTACTTTTCAGTACCACTTGAAGAAGATGATTTCTGCGCATTTATACAATCAACTAACAAGATAATTACTATATGACATCAGTGACCGTGGTATTGTTAGATGATGATGCGCTGTTACTGAAAGCTTTACAGCGGACAATTATTCGCACATTTCCTAACACAATAGTACTTGTTGCCAATGAATTAGATGAGTTTTGGCAATTATTACAAGACAACCCCGATGTGGATTTAGTAATTAGTGATTACTTGATGCCTCATATGAATGGTTTGGATGTGCTTGAATTATGTGTTGCTAGGTATCCGTATCCGGTAAGAGCATTACTAACTGGGGATATGACAAACACAACAATAATGCGTCAACCTAATTTAGTGCATGCGTATTTAAGTAAGCCTTTTAGCGGTGCAGACATTAGTAATTTATTAAATAATGTTGCCGAGCTAAAGAGTTTACCATTTGAAAAACATGTTCGTCGTCAGTTAGGGGCGATGATGAGTTTTCCTGTTTGTCCTATATTTCTCCAAAAGTTACAAACAGTATTGAGTAGCGATGATTATAACTTACATCAAATAACCACCATAGTCTCTCAAGAGCCTGTTATTACAGCTAAATTACTTCAAATTGCTAATTCAGCTTATCTTGGTTTTCAGCGACAAACATCTTCTATAGATGAAGCCGTATCTAGGATTGGCTCCACTATGTTATTAGCGATTGTTACTTCTTTAGCAATGTCGCAAGCAGTAGGTAATGTATTACCTACTCGTGTGCACGAAAGACAGCTTGAAATAGCGTCTAATTACGCAGGCTGTGTAAAAACATTTGCTGAGCATGCTGGGTTCAATCGAAAAAACCAAGAATTACTTTTTTCTGTCGCAATACTTAGCTTTGTCGGTAAGGTTATTTTGCTTTGCGGGGATCAAAGTCTAGCGCAAAGCTATGATGAAGGTATCAACACGGATGATTTAGCTCATTATCAAAGTGTCTCTGCTTATGTGATGAAATTGTGGGGTTATGATAGTCGAATATGTACTTTATTGATGAGCTGTAATGACTTAAATGGCATAAAAGAAGCCAAGCTTAACGAAATAAATCAGCTACTTTACATAGTCAGGAAAATTTTATTTAGTGCATGCTCAGTAGATAAGTTACAAGTTTTATTAACTGATAAAAATGTTGATATTAATTTGACGCAAGCATTAGCTAGTTTTGATTGGAAAACATACCTGATTTCTTACTAGGGAGTGTTGACCTTTCATGATTCAAATTTGTTCTATCTAGGGGCGCTTCAATCGCGGCATTAGCATGATAACTTAGTAGACTAAATAAAAACTAAGTAAAGCTAGCGCATTCTGTTATCGGCTTTTCTCTAAATCCATGTAAGTAATGAAAAACCAATTTGTTCTAGGCAGAAATTTTGAGCTGCGCGTTTTTTAATTTTTTATCAATTATTTAGTGATACAACCACATTGCACAGGCACTGTATCAGCAAAAAATATACTGCTGTAAACTTAACCTCGAAAGATTTATACCAATCGTGTTAAGTTACTGACCATTTATAGCGACAGATAAATACAGTGATAACAAGGCGTAATTTTTGATATGTAGTTGTTCTACTTGAAAAAATTATAACGCAGTTAGCGCTTTATTTAGCTCGCTAGAATGGTTAAATATTTAAGTCGATTGGTATTACACGCTACAGATATTTTAACCTTTCGATTTTATTACTTAGCATCATTTATTGTGGTTATTAATAAGGCTTAATAAGTGATGGGATTTTTATAGTGATCTCAGGTTATTTGAAAAGGAAGTGCTCGATAATTTTTTGTAAAAAGCCAGTTAATAATTTAGCTGTGGGGTATAAGGTAAATAAAATGCTTGTATTTTGCTGCAACTCGACGCTTGTTGTGTTTGAAATTGTTTCGCCATAATTTATGTTAAGAAAAGGGTTGCTATGATCGCGACGAACTATGACTAGATTACATCTCTCCTATATTAGCAAACCAGTCTGCAATTAACAGCTACGGGCATACTATTAGTCTACACTATGGTTAATGATTATCAGGGGAAAATTGAAATTGAGACTATCGTAAGTTTAGGTACATGTGTGCGATGTATTTTTCCAGTGTTGAGTGAGCGACCTTAACTCAGGGCAAAAACCATTTAACCAGAGTTAGGTTAAGTAATAATTTGCTTTTAAATTAGCCAATTGTTGGTTAGTGTAGGTATGAATTTTATAATAAATTGAGGGTGAATAATGCTTAATGAAAAAAGTGAATTGGTTCTTAGGGATTATCTAAGTCAGCACCCTGAACTAAAAGTGGTGAGTACTGACAGCGTGATTGGTTTTATCAGTGGGTTATTGGCGTGCTCGGAATTTTATGGCGAGTCAGAAATTGCCAATTATATTGCTGATAAAAATGACCCTATTTATACCCGATTAATGACAAGCTCAGCGGAGCATGACGCAATGATCACGCTGCTGGATAATGTGACCGAGGCTCAGGTCGCGCAGCAGCATATACTGGCAAGTATTTACCCTCATGGTAAAGATGCTAAAGAGCCGAGTGAGCAACTACAACAATGGTGTGTCGGCTATTTAGCTGCTTATATGGTGAATCAAGAAGTATGGCAGCATGACTTTAACTTTTTACTCAGTGCCGATAAACAGGTCGTTGAGAATCAGGCAGATGGACAGTTATTTATTGATAACTTTGAAGCGACGCTTAATTTACTAGCCACTTTTGCGATGTGGCCAGATTCGCTCAAAGAGCATCCAGAACCAGCGGTACTTAGTGAAGGCTTTGCACTACTGTATACTGGATTAGATGAAAGTCTTACTGGCATTGCATCCATGGCATTGATGCTAGAAGATGAAAAACTGGCTTTGTGGGAAGAAGAAGGCTAGAAAACATAGTTTTAACAACCAGCATGATTTGAATAATCATGCTTTTTTTTGTTTAAAATTCAATCAAAAACATAAAAAAGAAGAAAATTTAGCTAATTTTTGCATATATCGACCATTGTCGCAGTTAAATATGTTTCTTTTTATATGTGTATGTTGCTAGGATGTTCGTCAAGGCGTCATTATGTAAATGACGCTGCATTACACTAATTATAACTTTTATGAATTTACTTGTTTATTACTGCAATCGAGTAAACAGGTGAAGAGTCAACAGGGTCGAACAACACACATGACAATACTTCGTTTAAATACATTGGCTATCGCCGTAGGACTTGCATTTAGCAGCTCAGCTGTCATGGCTGAAGACGCACAAGTTCAAGCAGAAAAAAACATAGAACAAATTTCCGTTTTAGGTTCACGGGTTTCTAACCGCACAGCAACTGAATCTTCGTCACCCATTGATTTAATTGACGCTGATGATTTAAACAAAGGTGGCTTTACCGAGCTTGGTCAAAGCTTACAAGCTACAGCGCCATCGTTTAATTTTTCGCGTACACAAGTTTCTGACGGTTCCGATTTATTTCGCCCAGCAACATTACGCGGCTTACAGCCAGACCAAACCCTGGTTTTAGTAAATGGTAAGCGCCGTCATAATCAATCTATTTTTGGCCTTAATGGTACAGTTGGTGCAGGTGCTGCGGGTACCGATATGAATGCTATTCCACTTACGGCACTTAAAGGCGTTGAAGTATTACGCGATGGTGCTGCAGCGCAGTATGGCTCTGATGCTATTGCTGGGGTTATTAACTTATCACTGAATGATTCAACTGGTATAACAACTGGTTATGTACAATATAGTGAAACAGCTGAAGGTGATGGCGATACCATTTCAGCGGGTTTAAATCGCGGTTTTGATTTGGGCACAGAAGGCGGTTTTATTAATTTATCTCTTGAGTATCGTGATGCCGATGGTACTAACCGCGCAGAGCGCGATACAGGTGGATCGCTTGATGTAGAGCCAGGTACATTATCTGACAACGTTCGTTGGGGCCAAGGTAATTCGGAAAGTGAATTTACCTCGTTATTTTATAATATGGCATTGCCAATGGGCGACGGTGAGCTTTACTCGTTTGGTGGTTACTCTGAGCGCACTGCACTGGGTAACGGCTTTTACCGTAACTTTAACGAAGCATCTAAAAATGTTACTCAAGTATACAGTGATGGTTTTTTACCGCGCATTTATAACGAAGCACAGGATATTTCTATTGCGCTAGGTTTTAAAGATGATATTAATCCAGATTGGAATTACGATGTATCGGCAGTTTATGGTGAAAACCAATATGACTTTACATCACGCAATACATTAAACGCTTCTTACGCGGCGGAGTATTTATTTAATAACCCAACGGCAAGTGATGCTGATATAGCAGCAAATGCAGGCCCAAGTGGTGGTTACTCAGGTGGTTTTAGGTTCGATCAAACAACAATTAACCTTGACGTAAATGGTATTGTGGACATTGGTCGCGGCGAACCACTCTATGTAACAATTGGTGCAGAGTACCGTAAAGAAAATTACCAGATAGTGCCTGGTGATGAAGCATCGTATGCATGTGGTTTAGCAAACATGGATACATCGTATCCATCAGTGAACGACCCTGAGCAATTTGCACAATGTGGCTTTCAAGCTTATAACGGTTTGCGTCCAGAAGCTGCAAATCAGAGCGACCGTAACAGCTACGCATTTTACGTAGATGTTGAAACTATGCTTACTGATGCATGGAACGTCAGTGGTGCACTTCGCTATGAAGATTTCTCTGATGCTGGAGATGACTTAATTGGTAAGTTAGCAACGCGTTATGAATTTAACGATGACTTTGCAGTACGTGGTGCGGTATCTACTGGCTTTAGGGCCCCTTCGCTGCAGCAAAGTGGCTATACAGCATTTACTACTAACTTAGGATCCGACGGCACGTTAACGCAATCATTTACTGCAAATACGGGCACTGCTTTCCCAAGTGCACTAGGTGTAGATAGCTTAAAGCTTGAGACATCGACAAACTACAGTGCTGGTTTTGTTTACGATGTCACAAGCGAACTTTCGTTAACGGTTGATTTTTACCGCGTAGAAATTGAAGACCGTATTACACTTGGCAGTTTATTAACGGCTGACGATGTATCGTTTAGCTCTGAGGCTGTTGCTGCTTTACAAGCAACCGGCGCTGTACAAGCTAACTACTTCTCGAACTCAGTTGATTCAACCACTCAAGGCGTTGATATAATTGCATCATATCGTACCGATGTAGAAGGCGGTAACTTTGGTGTTACTTTTGCGGGTAACTTAAACGATACTAAAATTGATGGTGTAAACGCAGCGGACGGCATTCCAGAATCGGTTGCATTTGATGATTTACAACGCAGCTTTTTTACCGACGGACAGCCTAGTGAACGAGCAACACTTACCTTTGACTACGAACGTGATGCATACACTTCAACAATTCGTTTTAATTACTTTGGCGAAACTGATGTAAAATATTTTGGTAACGACCATATATCATTACCGGGTGAGCTTTCGCCAACAGGTTCATTCAAACCAACTAGTACGGTTGAATCAGCAGTGTTAGTTGATTTAAATGTTAGCTACCAAATTAATGATATGTTTGTGCTTTCGGTTGGTGCCGATAACGTATTTGACGAAACGCCAGATGAACTAGGTGATGACGAAGTACTAAACTTTATCACCAATGGCGCATTTAAATACCCTGTACGTGCATTGCCTTATGGCTTTGATGGCAGAAGTTATTACGCAAAAGTAAGTTTTAGTTTCTAAATTTATAGTTGTTATTAAGCCCGCAAATAAGCGGGCTTTTTGATTTAAAATGCTTGTGTTTTTTTATATCAAGCATACAATCGCAAAACTTTTAAAGAGGAAAAATAAATGAGTAAACGTCGTTCTAAAGTGACTAAATCTACAACATCAGTAGATACAGGTCGGGGTGTTATTCGCGATAATGCATTAGCCGCATTAGTGACATCGAAAATTTTTAAACCACAAATTGTAGCTGCTAAAAAAGGTAAAGGTGCTTACAAGCGCAACAAAAAGCATGCAGGACAAGAGTCCTATTTAATCGCCGCTTAATGACGTTGTGATCAAATAGGGCTTTTGTTCTAAACGCTATTTTTTATAAAAAATAGCAAGCTCAGAAATTTTTATAAGACCTCGCTTAGATAATTTTTTTCTAATCGAGGTTTTTTGGTTATATAGTCTACCACCTTATTGTTTATACCTATTCACACTCACGTTTACGTTTTCGTAAAACTTGCTAGAGCCCGCGAAGATACTCACAAATAAAATGTAACCATAAATTAACCTTGTGTTCATATTTTGTATGCGAAATTACCCATTCTTTAAACTGTATGGTTTTTATTTGATGTTAAATGATGATAAAAAATATCATTTATAGTCCTTTTTGGTTAATGAAATGGCTGTTTTCTATACATCACATATCCAAATTAAGTTGACGTATGAGTTAACTGTGGTAGTTTTTAAACTGATTTGTAAATTTAATGTTATATTTAACCCTGGGCGGAGGAGCTATGAGCTCACAAATGACAATAAAAAATGCTTTCAAACTAAGTGCGGTGTCACTCAGTTTTGTAGGCTTAAGTGTGCACGCAGCAGTCGACTGTAGTGCATTAACGCAATGGCAAACGGGTCAAACTCACAGCGGTGGCAGCCAAGTACACACACAAAATAGTGCATATGAGGCAAAGTGGTGGACACAATCAAACCCTTTAGAGAATTCAGGCCCGTGGCAAGAATGGAAACTTTTGGGTTTGTGTGACAGCGCTGTCACTGAGAATCAGGCACCCAATATTACAGTATTAACTCCTGCAAATAATTCTCAATTTGCCGATAAAGACAGCGTTATCATAACTGCGCAAGCAACCGATGAAGATGGTTCTGTGACAAAAGTTGAGTTTTTTGTTGATGGTGCATTAATCGCAACTGATAGTAGCGCACCGTTTAGTACTAATTGGCCCGCGGTTGTCGGCACTCATCAATTGAGTGCAGTAGCAACCGATGACGACGGCGCGCAATCTTCGCAAGTGATCAATACGATCAGCGTTACTGAAATCGTGGATCCGGTTAATCAAGCACCGGTGGCAACAATTAGTTTCAGTAGTTTACCAACAGAATTAACGGTTGGCTCACAAGTGGTGTTTGCGCTTGCAGGTACTGACAGTGATGGTCAAGTAACGGCACTTAACTTTGCGGTTAATGGTGCTGATGTGCACCAAGCAAGTACGGCATCAAGCAGTTATGCTTGGCAAGCAACAGCGCTTGGTCAGGCAACCTTTACGTTAACGGTAACTGATAACGAAGGCGCAACAGCCCAAGTAACAAAGGTGCTTACTGTTGTTGAAGAAAATACCGGACCAGTGACTGGAACTGATTGTCATCCGCAGGGGTTATATCAAACACCAGGTGTAAATACGCCGTATTGTACTGTGTATGATGCAGATGGTCGTGAGATAATGGGTGTTGATCATCCGCGTCGTGTAATTGGTTATTTTACCAGTTGGCGCAATGGCGCAAATGGCCAACCGAGCTATTTAGTAAATGATATTCCATGGGATAAAATAACTCATATCAACTATGCGTTTGCCCATGTTGATGCCAATAATAAAGTATCGATTGGCGATCCAAATGCAGCCGGTAATCCAGCTACAAATATGGAATGGCCAGGAGTGGTAGGTGCCGAAATGGACCCAAGCTTCTCGTATAAAGGTCACTTCAATCTTTTAAACAAATTCAAAAAACAACACCCACACGTTAAAACATTAGTATCTGTAGGTGGTTGGGCTGAAACGGGTGGTTTCTTTGATGAAACGGGCCGCGTTGAAAGTGGTGGTTTTTATACCATGACGACCAATGCAGATGGTTCAGTTAATCAAGCGGGCATTGATGCCTTTGCAAAAAGCTCAGTCGAGTTCATTGAGAAATATGGTTTTGATGGTGTTGATATTGATTATGAATACCCATCATCAATGAAAGATTCAGGTCACCCTGATGATTTCCCAATTTCAAATGCACGTCGTGCAGGTTTAAATGCATCTTACCAAGTACTAATGAAAAAGCTGCGCGAAGAGTTAGACCGTGCTGGTGAAAAAGCGGGTAAACATTATTTACTAACAATTGCATCGCCTTCTTCAGGTTATTTACTTCGTGGTATGGAAACATTCCAAACGGTTAAATACCTCGATTACGTTAACATCATGTCTTACGACTTACATGGAGCATGGAACTCGCATGTTGGCCACAACGCTGCCTTATTTGATACCGGTCTTGACTCCGAGCTTGCGCAGTGGAATGTATATGGCACTAAAGAGTTTGAAGGGATTGGTTATTTAAATACTGATTGGGCGGTACGTTATTTCCGCGGCGCAGTATCGGCAGGGCGTATCAATATTGGTATTCCTTATTATACCCGTGGTTTTAAAGATGTCAGCGGGGGTACTAATGGGCTGTGGGGGCAATCTGCACTACCTAATCAAGCAGATTGCGCAACAGGTACCGGCGTTGGCGAAAAGAACAAGTGTGGCAATGGCGCATTAGGCATTGATAATCTTTGGCATGATAAGAACGATGCAGGACAAGAAATGCCAGCAGGTTCTAACCCGTTGTGGCATGTTAAAAATCTTGAGAACGGCATTGTTGGTTCGTACTTAGGTGTGTATGGCTTAACACCAGAGACTGATGTTGATGATCAATTAACGGGTACTTATACACGTCACTATGACAGCGTTGCTGTTGCACCTTGGTTATGGAACTCAGAGAAAAAAGTATTCCTATCTATTGAAGATGAGCAGTCTATGGCAGCTAAAGTTGATTACGTAATTAACAATGGCCTTGGCGGTATCATGTTTTGGGAACTTGCTGGTGATTATGATTTTGACTCAGCAAAAGGTGAGTACTTCATGGGTTCTACCTTAACAACTTTGGCTTATGACAAGTTTAACCAAAGTGGTGTGGCGTACGACACTCATCCAGGTAATCCAAACTTTGTTGTACCAACTGAAGCGGTAGATGTAACGTTTGCAGCAAAAGACTTCCCAATTGGTGATGATAACTACCCAATTAGCCCAACATTTGCGTTTACTAATAACTCCAATATTGATCTAAGCGGTGCGAAAATTTCGTTTGATGTACCTGTATCAACATCGGCTATTTTTAAATCTAACTGGAACGCACAAGAAAAATTGGGCATGGCAGTTGAAGTAAATGGCTCAAATGCAGCAGGTAACAACATTGGTGGGTATGAAAATGAATTCCACCGTTTTTCAATCACTCTGAACAATGAATGGGGCGGTCAACCGAAAGACTTCAGTGGTGGCAAAACAGTCAATGCGCAAGTTATGTATTACATGCCAATTACCGGTCCTAGTAACTTTACTATAGAAAAAGATGGCAAAGTTTACGCGTTCAAATTTGAATACCCACAATTGCCTGATGGGACTACCGGTGGCGGCGACACCACGGGTCCTGGTAATGGTGGTGGCGATACATCTGGTATGTGTGAAGGTGTGGCTGTGAGCTCAATCCCTGTATATCCAAACTTCCCTCAAAAAGACTGGGCAGGCAATCCAAGCCATGCCGCAGGCGGTGACTTAATGGTTCATAACAGTGCCGTTTATAAAGCGAAGTGGTGGACAAGTTCTGAACCTGGAGCAACAGCTGACTGGACTAAAAGTTGTAGTCTGTAAGTAAATAATAGGGGCAAGTTTGCTTGTCCCAAAATTTCAGCTTTTCAAGGACAAAACAATGATAGCTATTAAATTTAAAACTTTATCACTCTCGGCAGTGGCAAGCAGCGTATTACTAACAATTATGCCAGCGCAAGTGAATGCTCATGGTTATATGGATAGCCCAAAAGCGCGGCAAGCTTTTTGCCAAGCCGATGGTGGGTATTGGTGGCCCGAAGATGGCACTAATATTCCAAACCTTGCTTGTCGTGCCGCATTTTTAGAGTCGGGTACAGTGCAATTTGTACAAGATATTGAGTTTTCAGTTAATACACCGGACTACTTAAATCAAGCCGCGGTAGAGGCTAAGGTACCAAATGGGTCGTTATGTGCCGGTGGTGACAACGCAAAGCGTGGTATGGATTTACCTTCGCCGCATTGGCAACGCAGTGATGTGGTACCTAATGCCAATGGTGAAATTCAAATTCGTTACTTAGCAGCAACGCCGCATAATCCCAGTTTTTGGCAGTTTTATTTAACTAAACCAAGCTTTAATGCAGCAACAGATGTATTGACGTGGGCTGACTTAGAGCTAGTTCAACAACATGAAAATATTGACGTTATCAAAGATACCGATGGAAAGCGTTATTACGAAATGAATGTTGCTATTCCACAAGGGCGCAGCGGCGATGCTATTTTATATAGCCGTTGGCAACGTATTGATGTGGTGGGGGAAGGTTTCTATAACTGTAGCGATATCAATATTGTGACAGACGCAGGGCCGACGGATCCGAGTGTTTGGTCAAGTGTTGGTTACTTTGTTCGTCAAGGACAAAGTGCCATTGCGGGTGACACTGTTTGGGCACGTTTATTTGATGAAAATGGCCAAGAGGTTATCAATCAGCAATTAAAAGTGACCGCTGCGAATCAAGCGAGTTGGCAGCAAGCACTGGCACAACAACTGAACTTAGATTATGCCCATTTAGTACAAATTGGCGTGCAAAATCAAGCCGGTGACGTGGTTTATAACAGTACTGATGTACTGACTAATCAAGTGTATAGCAGTAATGAAAATTACACTTATACCTTAAGTGTGCAAAGCGCTCCCACTAATACTGCGCCAATTGTACATACTTTGGATGATTTAGTTGTCGATGAAAACACCAGCACAGCCGTACACCTTCATGCTTTTGATGATGAACAAACGCAATTGAACTACAGCTGGTCAGTGCCAGCACCACTGAGCTTTACCGGTGGTGACGCAAACGTGGTGATTAGTGCGCCAGAGGTATCAACAAGCACAGATTATACCGTGTCGGTTTCGGTTTCGGATGGTCAATTAAGTACTCAAACTAGCTTTAAAGTCACTGTAAATGACAGCGTTATCACTGATCCTGATGTTGCTGCTTGGAGCAGTAGTGCAGTTTATCAAGCCGGTGACAAAGCCAGTTTTCAAGGTGTTGTTTATACCGCGAAATGGTGGAGTCAGGGTCAGCAACCTGATAGTTCTAATGCATGGCAAAGCGATTCACAACCGGGTATGAATAACGATTGGAATGTAAGTAAAGCCTATCAAAGTGGTGCTGAAGTAACCTATCAAGGACAGCGCTATAGCGCTAAGTGGTGGACTCAAGGTGATACACCTGGACAAGCCAATGTATGGACCAAACTTTAATCAGAAGCCTAAGTTTTGTAGTTCAAACTTATTAAATAATTAAATAAATAATGGATAAGAGAGAAATATGAATATTAAACAGTTAACAGCAGCCATTGGCGTTGCTCTATTTGCAAGTACAGCCGTTGCAGCACCGTCTACACCAAGTATTAATTGGGAACCGCAACAGTATTCTTTTGTTGAAGTGGATCTAGAAGGTAATGGATCATATAAACAACTTGTTACTCGTGTTGATGAAGTTGCTATCAACATTCAATGGAGTGCATGGAGCGGTGACGGTGGTGACAGCTACAAAGTTTACTTTGATGATATGTTGGTAAATGAAGGTACACTTGCTGCAGGTTCTAAGACCGGGACTATTTCTTTCCCTTATGACAAAGCTGGTCGCCATACATTATATGTAGAGCTATGCGAAGGCGGTACTACTTGTGCACGCAGTGCTGGTAAGCCAATCGTGATTGCAGATACCGACGGCGGGCACTTAGCGCCACTGCCGATGGATGTTGATCCTAATAACCGTGATATTGGTACCAAAGCAGGGTTAGTGACCGGTGCTTATTTTGTTGAGTGGGGTATTTACGGACGAGATTATGATGTTACAAATATCCCGGCACAAAACTTAAGTCACATTTTATATGGCTTTATTCCAATTTGTGGTGAAAATGCATCATTAACTGGCAGCCCTAAACAAGCACTTGAAACAGCCTGTGCTGGCTCTGCTGATTATGAAGTGGTTATCCACGATCCATGGGCCGCTGTGCAAAAAGCATTGCCAGGTGTGGATGCAAAAGATCCAATCCGTGGTACTTATTCACAGTTAATGGCACTTAAGCAGCGTTATCCGGATCTTAAAATCTTACCATCAGTAGGTGGCTGGACGCTTTCTGATCCATTTGGTGGTTTTACTAATAAAGCTAACCGCGACACCTTTGTAGCATCAATGGAAGAGTTTTTAAGAACCTGGAAGTTTTACGATGGTGTTGATATTGACTGGGAATTTCCTGGTGGTGACGGCCCTAACCCAGATATTGGCGATCCGATAAATGATGGTCCTGCATACGTTGCGTTAATGCAAGAGCTGCGCGCTATGCTTGATAAGCTTGAAGCTGAAACAGGCCGTACTTATGAGCTTACGTCAGCAATTGGCGCTGGTTACGATAAAATTGAAGACGTTGACTACCAAGCCGCTAGCCAATACATGGATTATATTTTCGCTATGACTTATGACTTTTATGGAGCATGGAGTGGCGTAACTGGCCATCAAACTGCGCTTTATTGTGGTGAGCATATGAGCGTAGGGCAATGTAATGGTACGGGCGTAGATGAAAACGGTGAGCCACGTAAAGGCCCTGCTTATACAACAGATAACGCAGTACAGTTATTATTAGCACAAAATGTAAACTCGAAAAAAATTGTTGTTGGTA
This sequence comes from Pseudoalteromonas sp. SG44-17, assembly GCF_014164235.1. Lineage (NCBI taxonomy): Bacteria > Pseudomonadati > Pseudomonadota > Gammaproteobacteria > Alteromonadales > Pseudoalteromonadaceae > Pseudoalteromonas > Pseudoalteromonas sp. SG44-17. Next base: position 59,647 of record NZ_JACJEV010000015.1, read on the forward strand.
CTGCTATGTATGGCCGTGGTTGGGAAGGTGTTTATCCAACAGGCACCACTATTGATGGTAACCCTATGACAGCAACAGGCTCCGGTCCATTAAAAGGCTCAACAGCACAAGGCGTGTGGGAAGATGGCGTTATTGATTATAAAGGCATCAAAACTCATATGATTGGTGCTGCAGGCACTGGTGTTAATGGCTTTGAAGTAGGCTACGATGACCAAGCGCAAGCTGCGTATGTGTGGAATCGCGCCACAGGTAAACTAATTACTTACGATAGCCGTGAGTCAGTGATAGCTAAAGGTGCTTATGTTAATCAATATAACTTAGGTGGGTTATTTGCATGGGAAATTGATGCCGATAATGGCGATATTCTCAATGCTATGCACGATGGCTTAGGTGGAGTTGTTACACCACCAAGTAATAAAAAACCAGTGTTATCAGTATCAAGCACTGTAACCGTGAACGCTGGCGAAAGTGTTTCTGTCAGTGCTTCAGCAACAGATGCCGATAATGATCCACTAACTTTTAGTTGGACTGCATCATCTGAATTAACGGTATCTGGTAGTGCTACAAATACATTAGCAATTACTGCACCTGACGTAACCCAAGACAGCCAGTTTACGGCAACCGTCAGTGTAACTGATGGCAAAGCAACGGTAAGCCAAAGTGTTGTGGTTAATGTCATCGCGCCAACAACTGGTGACAACACTGCACCGACAGTTGATGCGATTGCTGATATCACTGTTGAAGAAGGCGCTTCTGCAGCAGTAACGGTTGTTGCCTCTGATGCGCAAAACGACGCACTGACTTATACATGGAATGTCCCTGCAGGTCTTACATTAGTTGGCAGTGGTGCCAGTGTTAATCTTACGGCGGGCGCAGTCGATGCTGATACTAATTTGACAGTATCTGTGGCAGTAAGTGACGGCCAAGTTGCTACCACTCAAAGCTTTACTGTAACGGTAACTAACACCGATACAACGCCTCCTACAGGTGATACGTGGGATGTCAGTAAGGTATATGTTGGCGGCGATATTGTTGTTTATAACGGTATTACATACAAAGCTAAATGGTGGACTCAAGGTAATCGTCCTGATTTAGGTGGCGTTTGGGAAGCAACAACTCCACCAGTAGATGATACTGGTTCAGTAGTTTGGCAATCTGCGGCTGTTTATAATAGCGGTGATGAAGTAATGCACCAAGGCAATAAATACCAAGCTAAGTGGTGGACTCAAGGAAATGAGCCAGGCGTAGCAGGCGTATGGAAATTACTTTAATTAGCCTATTACCCAAGCCTACTTTGAGGTAATAAGGTTAATATGTAATTTACTTAAAGCAGCTTTCGGGCTGCTTTTTTTGGTTTTTCGAGTCAGATGCACCATACTGTAAAAAGCGTCTGTAATTTAACTAGGCTGTAGTTATCAAATACATTTATTTATTTCTGATATTATTGAGTCCAATTAGTAACAGCTGCGAAAAAACTCTGCAAGTAGGGGTGATATTACCTTGGCCACCATTTGTCTTTGATGGTGAGCAGGCTCTTACAGGAATAGATGTAGAGATCAGCCGTTTGGTGTTAAAGCATGCTGGATTCTGTAGTAAGTTTATGCCTTTGCCGTCATCAAAGCGCGGTTTGGTCGAGCTTGAAAATGGCCGCGTGGATATATTAACTGCTGCGAGTTTCAATCAACAACGTGCCCAATATAGTCACTTTTCAACCCCATATAGACGTGAGAAAATGCGGCTGTTCTGGTATGAAGATACTAAGTATCTAACACACGATTTAGCCAGCCTGTTGGCGCAACAAAAAACCATAGCCGTAAATAATGGTGGTTATTATGGTAAAGAATTTGAGCAGCTAAGCAAAGTCACAAACAATAAAGATTTACTTGTACGAGTACCTTTGCTCAAGCATCGGCTATATATGTTAAAAGCTAAACGCGTCGATTTTATGATTGATGATGAAATATCTGGGTTATACCTCATAAGCCAAGAAAAAATCACCGGTATTACAATGCATCCTTATGTTATTCATGATAATCCAATCCATTTTATGCTCAGTAAAAAAACGGTCACGATGGACAATGTGCGCTCCATTAATGCAGCGATCATTGATATGCAATCGAATATCAAGCAAATAATTGCCAGCTATACCTATTAATTAACTAGCTATAATTGATACCACTAAAGCTGCGCACGTTTTACTGTGTCTGAAGGGTTTTCGCCAAATAGTTGTTTATAGTCTTTAGCAAACTGGCCCGGATGCCAAAAGCCCCAATTGGCGGCAATCATTGAAATGGGTTTATTTTGTTGCGGATCACTGAGTTCACGGCGTATTTGGTTAAGCCGGGTCATGCGTAAAAAACGCAGCGGATTGATGCCTAAAATACTTTCAAAGCTGTATTGTAAAGTCCGTCGACAAACGTAGGTAAACTCACATAATTGGGTGATAGTCACTATGTTGTCTGGGTGATCGTGAATAAATTCTTTCGCTTTATCAACAACTTTTTTACGGTGTTTATAACTTGGGGTTACTTTTTGCTGGGGGAGTTGTGATTGCAGTAAATGCAGCACTAAACTTAATAAAATATCGTGTTGTAAAGCCGCACTTGCTCCACCGCCATTAGCATAAATGATTTGTTCAATGCATTCACGAGCACGTTGCAGTGTTTGTGGTGATGTTGTAATACGCGGTGATCCATGTTCACAAATGCCCTGAAGCGACAACCCTTGTCGCTGAGCAATTTGATGAAGCGTATCTTGATTGATCACCATGCCATAAATATTAAATTGCTCAGGGGTGATCAGCTCAAAGTTGCAATCACTTGGGCGGCACATTAATTGATTATCAGCGATGGTGAGACCGTTAATTTTACTGTTTTGTGCGTTTACCGGAATACCAAGCCATAACGCATTTGGCCATACTTTACACTGTTGTCGTAATGCGCACTGGGTATATTCTTTAAACACTTGCAAACCATCATAAGCCACTTCATCAATACAGCCATAAAAGCGGCCATCACTGACTTGATCATATTTTTGTTGCCAGTTTGTTAGGTTTCCCGCCTGCTGGTCCACATCGGTCGTAGCTAAAGTGCACTTACTTGGTGCATTTGTCGGTAAATTATGTTGCATAGTTGCGTATTACACCCCAGGCTAATTATTACAAGCAAACAGTAGTTGTCCGATTTTTAATTTTAACTATTTGATTTTTATTGTTTAAATAACATTTGCCAAAACTTGATAGTTGCTTGGTACGCTATAAGCTACCTTAAAAGAATCGTTGCACTGTTTATTGTTTTTTTATTGCTTTTTATTGTAGTGGAAGCAATAGCTGTGCCTATCCTTTTTAACACACATTTTGTCAGCAAGGTAAGTTTATGAGTCAATCGTATCGATACACGTTAGGAAGTAAAACCTACCAATTTAACAATCTCGCACAGTTAATGGCTAAAGCGACCCCGCAGCGCTCTGGTGATAGCTTGGCAGGTGTTATTGCCAGTTCTGCCGAAGAGCGAGCCGTGGCACAAATGACGCTGGCAGAAGTCCCTTTAAAAACATTCTTGAACGATGCCTTGATCCCTTATGAAGACGATGAAATTACTCGGCTAATCATAGATGAACATGACACTAACGCATTTGCAGCAATCGCACATTTAACGGTAGGTGATTTTCGTAATTGGCTGCTGAGTGATCACGCAACAAGCAATGTTTTAGCGACAATCAGAGCGGGTATTACCCCCGAAATGGCTGCTGCGGTTAGTAAAATAATGCGTAATCAAGATCTGATCTTAGTTGCCAAAAAGTGCCATGTCACGACTGCATTTAGAAATACCATTGGTTTACCTGGCCACTTATCAACACGCTTACAGCCTAATCATCCAACAGATAATGTAAATGGCATTGCCGCGAGTATTTTAGATGGGCTGCTGTATGGCAGTGGCGATGCCGTAATTGGTATTAACCCCGCTACTGATAATGTTGCACAAGCGATTAAATTAATGCGGTTAATGGATGATGTGATTGAAAAATACCAGATCCCGACTCAAAGCTGTGTTCTTACGCATGTAACTAACACTATTGAATGTATTGAGGCCGGTGCGCCGGTTGACTTAGTGTTTCAGTCTATAGGGGGGACTGAGGCGACTAACTCAAGTTTTGGTTTTAATTTAAATACACTTGCTGAGGCGCAAGATGCAGCACAAAGTTTAAAACGCGGAACAGTAGGCAATAATGTGATGTATTTTGAAACGGGGCAGGGCAGCTCGCTATCAGCAAATGCCCACCATGGGCTTGATCAACAAACGTGTGAAACCCGTGCTTATGCCGTAGCGCGAAAATTCAAACCGTTACTGGTCAATACCGTAGTGGGTTTTATTGGCCCGGAATATCTATTTGATGGCAAAGAAATTACTCGAGCAGGGCTTGAAGACCATTTTTGTGCCAAATTACTGGGTGTGCCTATGGGCTGTGATGTGTGCTACACCAATCATGCTGAGGCAGATCAAAATGATATGGACAACTTACTGACCTTACTCGGTGTAGCGGGGTGTTCGTTTGTAATGGGGATCCCCGGATCTGACGATATTATGCTTAACTATCAAACCACCTCATTTCATGATGCTCTGTATGCAAGGCGGGTATTAGGTTTGCGTCCAGCACCTGAATTCGAACTTTGGCTGGCAAAAATGAACATTATGACAGATACCCAGCAGCATATTTTGTCTGACACGTTACCGTCACAATTTGCGCGTTCTTTGAAAGCTTTAAGTGGTGGACAGCCATGAAAAACTCATCTTCCAAAACGGCACAGCAAATACAGCAACAACATCAAGATAATGGCAAAGTGGTGCATAACCCATGGCGGCAACTACGCAGCTTTACCGATGCACGCATTGGTTTAGGGCGCGCTGGGATCAGTCTTCCGACGGCTGAAATGTTGGCGTTTCAACTCTCCCATGCGCAAGCACGAGATGCGGTTAATTTTCCATTGGATTTAGCTGCGTTAAGTGAACAGCTAGAGGATTTTTGCGCGTCACCACTGCATTTACATAGCCAAGCCGTGGATCGCAATCATTATTTACAACGCCCTGATCTAGGTCGAAAACTGGATCAAGCATCGCGCGATCAGCTAAGCAACTATATGAGGAAAGCGGCTATAGCCACTGAGTTACACCATGATATCGCAATCGTTATCGTTGATGGTTTATCGTCTTTAGCAGTACAAAAAAATGCCCATCCTTTTCTTGTTCAGTTACTGACGATACTGCGTGAACAACCAGAGCCATGGCGTTTGGCACCGATCAGCTTAGTTGAGCAAGGTAGAGTGGCGATAGGCGACGACATAGGTGAGCTCCTTAATGCCAAGGTGGTGTTGGTATTAATTGGTGAACGGCCAGGGCTAAGTTCTCCAGATAGTTTAGGGCTGTATTTAACTTGGCAGCCAAAAACAGGGCTGAATGATGCTTGTCGTAATTGTATCTCTAATATTCGTCCTGCGGGGCTGTCATATCAGGATGCAGCACAACGGACTTTATATCTTTTACAAGAAGCGAAACGTTTAAACCTGTCAGGGGTGGGGTTAAAAGATCGCAGTCAAGACGATGTGATAGAGCATCAAACGCAAACAACAAACTTTTTACTATCAGAATAATCAACAACGAAAACATAATGTAATTACAACAATAAATAGCAGGAGAAGATAATGTTAGATAATAAAGAGTACCTTGCAAAAAGACAGTTAAAACGAGGCTCCGCGGGATGGATTTTATTGGCGGGATTAGGAGTGTCGTATGTTATTTCTGGGGATTTTGCTGGTTGGAATTTTGGTATTGCAGAAGCTGGTTGGGGAGGCTTTGCTGTCGCCACAGTATTAATGGCGGTGATGTATTTAACTTTGGTTTTGTCATTAGCAGAAATGTCGGCGGCCATTCCGGCATCGGGTGGTGGCTATAGTTTTGCGCGTCAGGCAATGGGCCCTGCTGGTGGTTATTTGACCGGCTTGGCAGTGTTAATCGAGTATGCATTAGCACCCGCTGCGATTGTTATTTTTATTGGCTCGGCGGTCGAAGCGCTACTGGGTTTTAATGGTCCATGGGTGTATGCGCTGTTCTATATTGTGTTTATCAGTATTCATTTAGCGGGAGTGGGTGAAGCGTTAAAAGTGATGATGGTGATAAGTGGCTTAGCGGTTTTTGCCATTATAGCCACTGCGATCGCATTATTTACACATTTTGATGTATCGCGATTGTTTGATATTGCCATCACCGATGCTGCAGGAGCCTCCGAGTTTTTGCCCTTTGGTTGGTATGGCGTGTGGGCTGCATTGCCGTTTGCAATGTGGTTATTTTTAGCCGTTGAAGGCGTACCATTAGCGGCAGAAGAAGCCAAAGATCCAGCTAAAGACGTGCCAAAAGGAATTATAGGTGCAATGTTGTTTTTATTGTTTACTGCTCTGTTAGTCGTAGTATTGATCCCTGGTGCCGGTGGTGCCAGCGCAATGAGCGCTAGTGCCGTGCCGTTAGTTGATGCGCTAAACGTAACAGGGAATGCAAGCTTAGCAACAATCGTTAATATATTAGGTTTAGCGGGTTTAGTGGCATCGTTTTTCTCGATTATCTATGGGTATAGTCGGTTAGTGTTTGCGCTCTCTAGAGCGGGCTACTTTCCGAAAAGTTTGTCGGTTACAACTTCACGAAAAGTGCCGGCACGTGCCTTAATTGTGCCGGGTATTTTTGGCTTCGTAGCATCATTAAGTGGTGAAGGTGATTTAATGCTGGCGATGGCCGTGGTAGGCGCTACGGTTTCGTATGCATTGATGGCATTGAGCCATATTTTACTGCGTATTAAACAGCCTGAACTCGCACGACCTTATAAAACGCCAGGTGGCATGATAACCTCAGCAATTGCGCTGGTCTTATCTTTGGTGGCTTTAACTGGGGTATACGCGTTTGATCCTCGTGCATTCTTGTTTACTGTGGTGCTATTTGTGATCGGAGCGATTTATTACTTTGCATACAGTAGTAAGCACTTAGTCGCACACAGTGCCGATGAAGAGTTTGCTATGTTGGCTGAAGCTGAAGCCGCTTTAAGTGCAAAATAGCGATAGTTTAATGTTATTAATAGGCCGTTTGCACGGCCTATTAATAATGCAATTAACCAAGGCGAGTCACGTTTATTTTTATACGCCCTGCATTAGCGCCATAAAAACGCACCAAATCATTTGCAAAAGGCGTAAATTCTCCTGAGTGAGTCATTTTAAATTCCCCCCCATCGGCAATCTCAAAAGCATCATTATCGCTGTGGGCAATAGCACCAATTAAGGCAAACCAGTTTGCATGTGGTAAACGACGAAATGGTTCGAGCAATGCCATGGGGATCTCTTTTACACCCAACTGTAGGTTATCTCGGTGCCAACCTTGTGGCCCACATTTTACGCCATCGTCATACCAAAATTGTTCTGGGTAAGGGCTAAAGCGATAAGTAGCTCCTTGTTCAAGCATTAGTCCTGTTGCATTGTATTGCTCTGCGGCATAAACCAACACATCTTGGCTTTGGCCAATTTGTAACACTGACATGTTTTGATTTTTTAAAGCTATATGGGCAGACAAACCGTTAAAACTAAGCGTAGTTTGATCTGCATACAGCAGTTGATAACTAAGGTTTTTTAAAGACTCGGGACGATAACTGGTTAATTGATTGATACGTGTAGCAACACTGTGGTGGATAATGGGTAACAGCTTACTTTGTTCGTCATCAACCAGCACGGTACATTCACGATCAATCAGTTTAAATAAAGGATTAAACCAAAAATAATTCTGTTGATGGCTTAACGCGAGAGGATCTGGGGTGATGGTCATATCATCTTGGGCGATAAAACTGTTTTGATCAGCAGGAAATAACGATGAATAATCGATTGCTTGACTAGTTAAAAAGTATAAAGCCACAGGCAGTTCAAGTAACCACTCCATTGCAAAGCGTAAGCAAATATCCGCCAGCCCATCTCGATAATAGCCACCACCGATATCGGAATGCGCGCCTGCAAACCATATTTCATGTACATTGTTTTGATGATTTATAAGGGTAGGTTCAAAAGCTCGACGCTTTTCATCCAGTGCCACACAATGCAGAGCCTGATTTATGTTGGTCGCTAAAGTATGGTTTTCAAAAATAACATGCTCAGCGCCTCGGGTGGCCTTGGTGACTTTGGATAAACCAATGGATGCCACAGTATCAAATACGCATAAATAAACGTTATTATCTATGAGCGGCTCTAAGCACTTTGCAAAACGTCGTGCTAACGCAGCGCCGCGACTAAAGCCAGTGAGTAACAGTATATCGCCAGTTTTGTAGTAGCGCTTAAAATCATTTATAGCATGATTTAAAATACTGGCAACATCGTCATCGCGTGGTGCGAAAGATTGATTGAGGAATCGCTTTAAACGACTTCCTTGAGTTCCAATACCTTGGTAATAGAAGCTAAGTTGATTAGTAAAAGGAGTAACGGGTTCGTTATTTAACTGGCCACCCATTAATAAATGAAGTTTGAGAATATTCGAAATGCTTGCATCTTCCTTAAAATGCGCAGAGCTGAACTGCTCAGCATCACGTGGCTCACTACCTGTGCCATCAAAGTTGAAAATCAGCGTTTTCGCGGTCATAGCATCATTCCTTTATGTGGTTTTTTATAACTTACAGGTAAATTATTTAAATTTGAAGACAATCCACTCAAATATGCAATAAGGATTTTTGTTATTTATTTTAGGTAATACTTTTTTATAGATTGAAAATAATATAGTCAAATGTAGTCTAAGCTTAAACAGTTGAAGCTCTGGTTTAGTAACAAAGTTCAAGTTGCCATTAAGCCTTAGGTTAAATAGTTAAGTTACGCAGATTTGCCTAGAGCAAATGTATTATTGTGTATCTTTAGGTAGGCATGATAAAAGGTATCGTGTTGCTATGACTAAATTTTTTATTATTTTGCTGTTATGCATACAAAGTACTGCTGCGCTTTCTAATTCAATAACACAGCCTTTAGTAGGATCTCATAATGAATGGCCTCCCTACATATTTGCTGATGGAACGGGTATGACTACTGAGCTTGTACGTGCTGCATTTTTTAGCCAGAATATTGCATTCGATATTAAAATAGCGCCATTTAGTCGTGCAATGCGAATGTTAGAAAATAATGAAATAGATTTGATCCCTGCATTATGGTGGACAGAAAATCGTGCTAAAACAATTTTATTTAGCCAGCCCTACTTTACTAATGAACTTAGCATAATTAGTAATACTAAGTCGCAGCTTGATTATCAAGGCCCTCACAGCCTAGAAAGCTTAACAATCAGTACAATTAGAGGTTACGGATATCATGAGTATTTACAGTCTATTGATAGGCTTACAATCGTTCCTTTACTTAATGTCCATAGTTGTCTTGAGCATGTAAAAAAGCATCGCGCTGATATTGCTCTGGTTGATAAATACGCAGCATGGTTCGAAATGAAAAAAAATGGTTACTCAACAGAGCTAACAATTTGGCAACCAGCTTTAATTAAGCACCCTCTTCATATTGGAATCAGTAAAGAGCATCCCGATGCTGAATATATAATAACCTCCTTCAACAAAGGGCTAGAGCAAATAAAGCGCTCAGGTGAATATGATGAAATATTAGCCCGTTACGAACATCTAGCCTCAGCACAGCCAGAGTAACTAATAAAAAAAATAAAGACACCCACTTAAATAAATAAAGACACCCACCTAATAAATGGCGATTGTAGTAATTCAAACTTAAATGACACCCATAATAATGACTATATTTGCAGTATTACCATGAGGAACTAGTATTTTATAAGGAACGTGATATCTGAGATATTTATGGCTACTGCAAGAAATCGACAAATCAGTTTAACGGACACTCGTTACTACCATTGTATATCACGATGTGTAAGACGTGCCTATTTATGTGGTGTGGATGAATATACGGGGCAATGTTATGAACACCGCAGAAAATGGGTTGAAGATAAGCTAATGAGTTTGGCATCTCTCTTTTTTATAGATGTGTGCGCTTATGCAGTAATGAGTAATCATACTCATATTGTAGTGTACGTAGATAGTAAAAAGGCGGAAAGAGTAAATGATAGAGCAGTTGCAATTCGCTGGCATAAAGCCTTTAAAGGTTCTGAATTAACACGACGTTTTGCTAAAGGTGAAAAGCTAGCGTCTTTTGAGATGAAAATAGTTACAGATAATATTGCGCAATATCGTTCAAGGTTAATGGATATTAGCTGGTTCATGCGCTCTTTAAATGAATATATAGCGCGAAAAGCAAATAAAGAAGATGACTGTAAAGGGCGATTTTGGGAGGGACGGTTCAAATCCCAAGCCTTACTTGATGAAGCCGCATTATTAGCATGTATGGCGTATGTTGATTTAAACCCAGTTCGTGCAGGTATTGCTGACAAACCAGAAAATTCAGATTTTACGAGTGTCAAAAAGCGTATTATTTCGATCGCAGCAGGTAAACAGCCCAAATCATTACAACGTTTTTCAGGAATGGCAACACAGCATATGGTGAAAGGTTTACCTTTTGAGCTAACTTCCTACCTTTCTCTTGTTGATGCGACTGGGCGCTGTATTCGTCCTGATAAAATAGGTTATATAGCCGCCGATCTAACCCCTTTGCTTGAAAGGTTGCAAATAACCCCCGAAAACTGGTTGAAAGTTACCAGCAAATTTACCACCGTTTTTCACGGTGCTGTTGGAAGACCTGAGTCGTTAAATATGTTTTGTGAACATCAACACTTTAAGCGACGAACGAATCTAACGAATTGCGAAAAATTACTAGCGTGATAACGTAGCCAATAATACATAACTTGTTAATTCAGGTTTTTTTGACGCCTAAAAATGCAAACGCCTGATATTTATCTGCCATTTGTATAAAAGTCCTTTTTGAAAATAACTACGGTTTTTAATTGTTTCGTTTATTGCCTTAACCTGGATGTTTGTAATTTCATTTTTATTTAGAATGGGTGTCATTGCAATTTTTAGCATTGCAATTTTTTGATGGGTGTCTTTTTTATTTACCTTCAATCCATTGTTTTAAAATGTAAGTTTGCATTTTTTTTAGATATATATGGATGGGTGTCAATTTTAATTTCATTGTTTTTAGATATATATAGATGGGTGTCATTATAATTTCTAGATGGGTGTCATTTTTTATTTTATTTCTAGGTGTGTAAGTGAAGCGGCGGCTCCACTTACTCTTGTTAGTTGCTTAATGTAATTTCATCTTTGGTCTAACGACCCGGAGCACTTTTTCGCTGATCCATAATGCAAAGGTTTTGGCGCTGCCGTGGATAGCGCGTTGGTGCATGCGATAGAGCGAAATATACATAAAGCGGGCTATCTTGCCTTCAATAAAAAAGCTATTACTAGTGAGGTTGCCCATTAAGCTCCCCACGGTACTGTAGCGTGACAAATTGACGAGCGAACCATGATCGCTGTATTCAAAGCCAGTTAACGGCTGTTGGCGCAGTGTCGCAATTAGGTTTTTTTCAACACATTGTGCCATTTGATGGGCTGATTGCGCACGAGGCGGTACTAATTTGCCATCTTTTTGTGTAAACGCGCAACAGTCACCTAATACAAAAATGGTGTCATCGCTATTACTTTGCAAATAGTCGTTCACCATGATTTGGTTATTACGAGTTAGTTCAAAAATCCCGAGATCTTTTATAAAATCGGGGGCTTTTACACCCGCTGCCCATACCATAATGTCGGCATCGATTTGTTCATCATCTTTAGTGATGAATCCTTGATTTGTTGCCTGCTTTACTTGGGTGTTTTCTCTAACGTTAACACCAAGCTTTAGTAGCTCTCTTTTCGCTGAGTTTGCTATACGCTCTGGTAGGGCGGGTAAAATACGCGGGCCTGCTTCGATTAAGTGAATGTGTAAGCGCTTTGCCGACATATTTGTCAAACCATAAAGTTTTAATAAGTCAGAAACATGATACAGCTCAGCTGAGAGTTCAACGCCTGTTGCGCCACCGCCAACAATGGCAATATTTAATGCATGCTGTGGGTTGTCGTCTTGATGTAGCCGAGTAAAGTTATCGAGTAGCGCGTGCTGAAAGCGTTCCGCTTGTTGGTTTGAATCAAGATAAAAACAATGTTCTTTAATACCGGGTGTATTGAAGTCGTTACTGACGCTGCCGATGGCAATCACCAAGTAGTCATAATGAACGGTGCGTTGTGGTAAAATTTGATGGCCAAGTTCGTCATTAAAGGCACTGAGTGTGATGGTTTTATTAGCGTTATCAAGGTTGCAAAAAGTGCCAAGTTGAAAGTTATAATGATGTTTTGCTGCGTGTGCTGAGTAAACTACCCCATCTAAATCGGCATCTATAGAACCCGTTGCTACTTCGTGCAGTAAAGGTTTCCAAATATGGGTGCGATTTTTATCAATTAATAGAATGTCGGCGTGTTTTTTCTTCCCTAGTTTATGCCCTAATTGCGTTGCGAGCTCAAGGCCGCCGGCACCGCCACCGATGATCACGATTTTAGGATGTGTGGTTATCATTTCATTGCCCTCAAAAGAATTATACCTAAATGCTCTTATGATGATGAAACGTATAGAACACTTAGGTATTGAGCTGAACAAAAATGTTCAAAATACCTTTTCAAGCAACGTATTTATAATGCGCCTTTTCCCACGATTTGTCAGTAAAATTTAATAGGAACAAATAGATAAGCCAAGAAAATAGAGCAAAAAAAAGTTACCATGGCAAACATTGCATTTTCAAACTATGATTTCCTTTATTAGGGAATATGAATAAAGGGAAATATTATGAGCGGATCGATACTTTCTTCACTTGAGCAACACTTTGGGTTTAGTCAATTTCGTCAAGGTCAGCAGCAAACCATAGAGCAACTGCTAAATAACCAATCATCATTGGCAATTTTCCCCACTGGATCTGGTAAGTCATTGTGTTATCAGTTAACTGCATTGCATTTACCTAATCTAACGCTGGTTGTTTCGCCATTACTTGCGCTGATGAAAGACCAAATTGGTTTTTTAAATAACAAGGGAATTTATGCCGCAAGCCTTGATTCAAGCCAAACTACAGAGCAAAGTCACACAGTAATGAGCGATGTGCGTGCCGGTAAAGTGAAAATCTTAATGGTGTCGGTAGAACGTTTTAAAAACGAGCGATTTCGTGAATTTATTAATCAAGTGGCTATTTCAATGCTGGTGGTTGACGAAGCTCACTGTATTTCCGAATGGGGCCATAATTTTAGGCCTGATTATTTAAAACTGCCGCGCTATCGTGATGAGCTCAATATTCCCTTGGTATTATTATTAACGGCCACCGCCACTAAAAAAGTAAAGCGTGATATGAGTGAACGTTTTGCAATTACCCCAGAATGCATTGTACAAACTGGGTTTTATCGGGCTAATTTAGACTTATCGATACTCAGCGTGAAAAGCGCTGATAAAGCAAGTACATTGGCTAATATTGTGCGCGAGCAAACGGGCCCAGGGATTGTTTATGTGACCTTACAACATAGTGCAGAGCAAGTCGCAGAAGCGCTTAGCCGTAAAGGCTTACACGCTGTGGCTTATCATGCTGGGCTTGAAGATACTCTGCGTTATGGTATCCAAGATGATTTTATGGCGGGTAAAATTAATGTAGTAGTGGCCACGATTGCTTTTGGTATGGGGGTTGATAAATCAGATATCCGTTTTGTTATTCATTATGATTTACCAAAGTCGATTGAAAACTACAGCCAAGAAATTGGTCGTGCAGGGAGAGACGGACAACCATCGCAGTGTTTTACATTGGCCAATTTAGATGGCTTAAACACGGTTGAAAACTTTGTTTATGGCGATACCCCAGAGCTTAGCGGTATTGAGCATGTGATCAACGATATTCGCCAACACCAAAGCGATCACTCAAAAGAAAGTCAGCAATGGGAAATGCAAGAATACAGCCTTTCAAGTGATAGTAATATTCGCCAATTAGCGCTTAAAACCTTGTTAGTACAATTGGAAATGCAAGGTGCAATAACACCACTTTATGCTTATTACGCCGACTTTAAATATAAGTTTTTGGTTGATAAAGCCGCTTTACTTGGTCACTTTGATGCTGATAGACAAGCATTTTTACAGTTAATATTTAGCCATACCCAATTTAAAAAAATCTGGGGCACACTAAATTTTGACACGCTTACCCAAGCCGCTCAGGTGGATCGCAAACGCGTTGTTGCAGCGCTTGATTATTTAGCAGAGAAGAATTTAATAGCACTTGAAACAAAGCGAATCACCCAAGTCTATCAAGTACATAATGAGGTAATCAATAACCCTGAGCTGGCTAAGCAATTACACAGCTATTTTGTTGATAAAGAGCAAGCTGAAATTAAGCGTATTGCGGCACTTATTCGCTTTTTCGAGCTTAAAACATGTTTGAGCTATAACCTTGCTCGTTATTTTGACGACCATCAAGCGCCACAGCAATGCGGCCATTGCTCAGTATGTAGAGGCCAAGCTGTAACACTTGAATATTCACTCGCTCATAGCTTTGCTAACGATGCTGTAATTTATCAAAAGGTTGATGAGTTACTTAGTCACCTCGCCAGTAAAGGTATACATAATATAGGTATTGAAACCCAATGCCGCTTTTTAGCGGGAATGAGCGTACCGTTATTTGCGCGTAACAAAGTGCGTCAACTCAGTGGTTTTGGTTTGTGTGAGCAGCAGCGTTACAGTGAAATAAAAACGAAATTACTGGCGCGTTAAATTCACTCAGGTATGCTAGGGGCTTATTCTTAAAAGTAAGCCTTTATGCCCCAGATTGTTCACCCCGATGAAACCGTCATTGCAGTAAAAAATATTACATCAGCCCCTGAGCCTGTTACTTGTGCTAATTGCCAAGCATGTTGTTGTCAGTTAGAAGTGCGTATAGTGACCGACACTGGCGTGCCGTTTCATTATATTGAATATGATAAATGGGGCAGCGAAGTGATGAAACGCGCCGATGATGGTTGGTGCCAAGCACTCGACCGCAATACCTTAATGTGTTCAATCTACGAAAACCGCCCGTTAGTATGCCGCGAATTTGAAATGGCATCGGACGAGTGCATCACCGAGCGTGACCTTGCAGGGATCTGATGGTTGCTTTAGCAGTAGATTACTAAGTGATTGAATCATAATCGCTATTCGGCTATGGTTGGTAACTCAACAATAGCATTAAACAATCATGCATAAATTAATCACTATTGTGTCAGTTACTTTTCTTAGCTTTATTATATGGGTCATATACCAAGCTAATACGGGGCAACATAGTATTTTCTTTGAGCTTGTTAGAAGTATCCCTTATGGCGATAAAGTAGGGCACTTTTGTTTATTTGGTTTGCTTACTCTAGGTGCTAATTTTGCGTTTAAGCTAAAATCATATTCAGTATTGTCATGCAATTTGTATATTGGTTCGAGCGTCGTGTTTCTATTCGTTTTATTGGAAGAGCTAAGCCAATACTTCATACCTAGTAGAACCTTAGACATCGCTGATCTACTTGCTGATGCTTTAGGTATCCTCACTTTTAGTTTGATAACCAAGCTGATAAATAAAGGTTCGCGATGACGAGTTTTGTTAGCTTACATTAGTTGATTACTGCAAATGAACAGCTTTTTCTCCTGCATAGCAAGCGCTGGTTTGAAGGTTTTTTTGTCGTTAGTTTATTAATGTATCGATAGTTAAATTTTATTCAATTCAATTCAGAACCATTAACCAACCTCATATTCGTTATGCAAGCTCTTAAACCATCATGGTTAATTTTTGGCTGTATTCCATAAATTAATAATGGGTGTCTTTGTTATTTTCCAATCAATTTTTAGTTTACACATTACGAAATTAAGATGGGTGTCTGTGTTATTATCTTTATGCAAGCTCTTAAACCATTATGGTTAATTTTTGGCTGTATTCCATAAATTAACAATGGGTGTCTGCGTTATTATCTGTGTTTTTAACCTATGAAAATCGTCTGTTAGTATGTGGCGAATTTTAAATGGCATCAAGCTAGTACGTCACTGAGCGAGTATTAGCTGGGATTTAGTTTGAGATTCTCCCAGCTCTGCTATTTAGCCAATCGATAATTGTGCGCTTGGATATCTTAGTTTCCTACTGCGAGGACTCGCTAAAAAGTAGGCAATGGTTAAGGGGCCAATCCTTCCCATAAACATTAAAAACATAATGATAAATTCGCCCAGCGGAGAAAGAGAAGCAGTTAAACCCCGCGACAATCCTACAGTGCCAAGTGCGGACACAGCCTCAAAGGCGACATCTAAAAAAGGCGCATCTTCAACAATCAGTAACGTAAAAATAGCCAGCCATGTTATACCCGCTGAAACAAGGGTTAAAGCCAGTGCTTTATAAACAGATTCTTTGTCGATTTCTCGGCGTAACACAGTAACGCCTTTATCGCGGCGTAAGTAGCTGTAAGTTGCTAAAATCAACACCACAAAAGTTACTACTTTTATACCACTTGCGGTACTGAGTGAGCCGCCACCAATAAACATTAACATCATTGTTAATGCGGTACTGGCATTTCTCAGCTCTTCTATAGCAATGGTATTAAATCCAGCCGTACGCGGTGTTACGGCTTGAAACCAAGCAGCTAGCCATTTACCGACTTCTGACAAGGGTTGCAGTGTTTTTGGATTGTCATATTCAATAACGTAAATCAGCACCAGCGCTACAATATTGATGATAACCGTGCTGATCAGCATTAACTTACTATAGGTGCTAAGGGCTGCCCAACGTTTTGATTTATACACATCCATAAGTACCGTAAAACCTAGGCCACCGATAATAAACAAACCAGTAATGGTAAGATTGATCACAGGATCGTCAACATACTGCATCAGGCTGTTGGGGCTAAGCGCAAATCCCGCATTATTAAATGCACTAATGGTATAAAACAACGCATGAAAAAAGCTGGTTTGTAAGCCCAGCTCAGGGAGCCAGTAAAGCGTTAAAATAACAACACCGAGTGACTCAACAATGATGGCAAAAAGCAACACTGATTTTGCCGTACTCAAAAGTGTTGATGTATCTGTTTGATTAAAAGCGGCTTTAGTCACTGTTTTTTGAATAAAGCCAACTTTGTTACCCAGTGCCAGCAAGGTTACCACTGCAAATGTCATCAAACCCAAGCCACCAAGTTGAATTAATAGCGCGATCACCCCTTGGCCAAAAGGGGTAAATGTGGAGCCTGTGTCTACCACAACTAATCCGGTGACGGTTACCGCCGATGTTGCAGTAAAGGCACTTTGTATCCACGAAATAGGTTCATTGGTGGAAAAAGGCAGCTTTAATGCTAAAGCCCCTAGTGCGATTAATATCAAAAAGCTGCAGCACAAAATAAGCGGCGGTGCAGCATTGATTTTTTTATTGCCGCTAGGGCTGCGTTCGATAGCAGTTTTTAGTGGATGCCATAAAACCATGGTTATAACAGCCTTGGCGCAAGATAGTTTAATTGCACACGGTTACCAGATAACAGCAGCGTGTCGTATTCGAGCAATTCAAAGTCATCCGTTAATTTTACAAATGTTTGTTTGCCTCGTTTAACCAGTAGCGGGTCAATTGACGCTTTGATTTCTTTTAGTAAATGGCCTAATTGTGTTTGATGTAAATGCGCTTTGATACTCACTTCTACCACGTATAAACCATTACCTAAGGAAATATAATCATTCACTATTGGGTAGTTTAGCGCTTGTGCAACGCGCACTCCCATTTCTTCTTCTGGGTGAATAATACGCGAGACACCCAACTTTGATATAATCGTATGATGCGCTTTGGTGCTGGCTTTAACCCATATTTGTTTAACCGCTAAATTTTTTAGTGCTAAGGTACATAATATGCTGGACTGCATATCTTCACCAATTGCGACTAAGACCGCTTCACTATTTGCTAAATCGAGCTCCTTTAACGCCGCTTCATCCGTTGAATCGCATACCACTGTCTCTGATAAGTGCTCAACATACTTTTCGGCGAGTTTTGGGTTGCTATCAACGCCAGTCACTGTGTGCCCTAAATGGATCAACTCAAGACTTGCTGCAATGCCAAAGCGGCCTAAACCAATAACTGTAAAATGTGCCATATTATTCCTTCGTTATTTTTTCCAAAAGCTATGAGTAAAAAGTGCAAAAACAGTAAAATATTCTAACCGACCCACGATCATAGCGACCGAGAGTATCCAAATACCGGTGTCTGAAACGGGTTGAAAGTTAGCGCCAACTTCACCAAATCCAGGGCCAAGTACATTGACGCATGCAGCTACTGCAGTAAATGCGCTCCAAAAATCCAGACCCGTTGCCATAAGCAACATTGTAAATAGTAAGCTTGAACCAACAGCAAAGGTCATAAATGCCATAATTGCATGGCGTACATCTTCTTTAACGGGCGAGCCTTGATATTTAAGTGTAAATATCGCTCTTGGGTGAAGCAGCTGTTTAATATTGTTATTAATCATTTTGCCAACAATAATGTTACGAATTATTTTATTTCCGCCAGCCGTTGAACCTGCACAACCACCAAGATAGCCGGCAATAACCAGTAAAAACCCAGCATCAGCTGGCCAGTCAGTAAAGCCTGCTGCGCCATAACCGGTGCTGGTAATAAAAGAAATAATATGAAATGTAGAGAAACTAAATGCTTCAAGTACATTTGAGTAGCTGTCTTTAAGCAGTAGCATGGTGGTTAAAAGAACCGATAAAAGCACGACTATATAAATAAAATAACGCGTCTCTTCATCATGATAATAACTAGTAATGGCTCTTTTGTGCGCTACTTTGAAGTGCAAGGCAAAGTTAATCGCTCCTGCAAGCATAAATACATTAGCTATCCACAGCAGTAAGTGGCTGTGGTAATACCACATACTGGCATCATGGGTTGAAAAGCCCCCAGTTGAAACCGTGGTAAAGGCATGTGCGATCGCATCGTAAAAACTCATTCCGCCAGCATAATAGGCTAAAGTACAAAGTACGGTGATTGCTAAATAAACGCCCCATAAATAATGAGCGGTACTGGCAACGCGCGGAGTTAATTTTTCGTCTTTAATGGGGCCTGGTGTTTCTGCTTTTAATAATTTCATGCCACCAATATTCAACATAGGTAAAATAGCCACTACAAAAATTACAATGCCTAAACCGCCCATCCATTGTAAGAACTGTCGATACAATAAAAAGCTAGCAGGCATGTTATCGAGCCCGGATAACACGGTTGCACCAGTGGTAGTTAAGGCGCTGATTGACTCAAATACCGCGTCGCTAAAGTTAACGCCAGTGACGACTAGAATAGGAATGGCGCCTAACACACCGGCTATAATCCACGTTACTGTGGCGTAAATAAGTGCATCTCTAAATGTTGCGGCGGTTAGATCAGTTTTACGTAAATTGATAAGTAGCACTAAAGCGACAGAGATCATCGTTGCGCCAGGAATAAGAAACGCGCTAATAACTCGGTCTTTAAAAATAAATAATGAAAGCGCTGCAAAGACCAGTTGTACCACTCCCATCCAAATAATAGGAAAGGCGAGTAGTCTTAAGGTGATTTTCCAATTTATCATCAATACGCCTTATCAAATACCTATAGCAGGTAACACGCAATCACTAAAGTTGAGTTGAATATACGGGATCAAATAGTAAAGTCAGCGCTGCACTGCAAAGCTTTATAAAGATTTTATAAATGAGATAAAAAACTTTATAAAAACTTTATAGAGGCAATATTGAAAAGGCAGTAACCTATGTAGTTAATTGTCAGAGGAATCGTTAATGAATCAAGTGCAGGGCAAACCAAGCAAATATAAAGCATTTTTTTTGGCGGTGATAATGCCGATCATTGTGGTTATGGCGATTTATCCGTTACGAGATTGGTTTTCGACCACCGACATCGTGATGCTACAGCTGTTATGGGTCGCCTGGGTTGCAGTTCGCAGTAACCGACGCGTTGCAGCCATTACCACCTTGGTCAGTGTAGCGTGTACCGATTGGTTTTTTGTTACCCCGTATTTTACTTTTCATATTGAAAATATTGAGTATCTAGTTACTTTTATCGTGATGCTCATTGTGGGATTGATGATCAGCCAGTTAGCGGGCGAATTAAACACTAAGGTGCGAGATGTACAATTACACGCGAGTAATAGTCGAACACTGTACGAGCTGGCTAAAGGATTAAATAGTTTAGACACACTGGATGAGCAAAAGCAGTACTTTCAGCAGCTTATTAGCGAGCATTTGGCCATTACTTGCCAATTTCAACAAATGCGTCAGCAAGTGGCAGGTGAATTTATGCTATTAAGTGATAAAGAGCAAAGTATGGGGGGGTTTGCTTTTGCAACGTTACTGTCTGAAGGACAAAAGAGCTTCGTAAATACCGCAATTTCATTGTTGTATCAGGTACATGAGAAAACATTACTGAGGCAGCAGTCGGCGGCTATTTCGGTTCAAGCTGAACTCGAGCGTGCTAAAAATGCATTATTACGCAGTTTATCTCATGACTTGCGCACGCCACTGGCAACTATTATGGGCGCCTCAAGCATGTTGGCCGATGATGAGATCACACTCAGTGAAGCGATAATAAAAGAGCAGGCCGGTAATATTTATGAGCAAAGTAAAATTCTTAATCAGCATTTTGACAAGGTGATGGAGCTTAGCCGAGTAAATAAAATGGGCGAAAACCTGTGCTGGCAAACAATTAACTTGCAAGCTTTGCTAAGCGAAGCAAAAGCACGTAGGCAGCAGCAATTAGCGCATTTTGTGGTAACAACAAATATTGATGCCAATTCGAGCTGCCAAGGCGATGTGACACTGTTAGAAATAGCACTGGCAAATATGCTCGAAAATGCATGGCGTTATGGTGATGGTGAGGTGGTTGTTGAATTTACCCAAAGCCGTTACGAGTCAGCGGTGAGTTATCAATTACTATTGAGCAATAAATTAATTAGCAAGCCACAAGCAAGTGCTGATGAAGGTGTAGGGCTTGGCAGTGTAATTTGTGATGTGGTTGCTAAGTTTCATCAAGGCACATTTTCACTGACGATAGATAACGATACAGAAATGGCCTTGGCAAAATTAATCTGGATAAAAAATAATGACTAAAATCTTAATACTTGAAGATTCTCCGCCGTTGCAAAGCTTTTTAAAAACCTTACTGCAAGCCAGTGGCTATGAGCTGAGTATTTGTGATAAAGGGCTGGATGGTTTTGCACTTTTAAGTGAGCAAAGTTATGACCTTGTATTATTAGATTTAGGGCTTTTGGATATGGATGGTCAAGACTGGCTAGTGGAGTTTAGGCAATGGAGCCAGTTACCGGTATTAGTACTCTCAGCCCGTGATGGTGAAGTGGAAAAAGTCACGGCGCTTGATAATGGGGCCAATGACTTCCTGACTAAACCTTTTAGCGCCAATGAACTATTAGCGCGTATTCGGGTGTTACTGCGTACTAATAATCAAGTCAGTTTTGCGTTGCAATGTGGCGACATTTGTATCGACCCAAATAAGCATATTGTACGTGTTGGTGACAATGAGGTTAAGCTGACTAAAAAGGAATATGCAATCTTACTGTTATTATTTCAAAATAAAGATAAGGTATTGACTCATAATGCAATATTAAGCCATATATGGGGAGAGCAATATATAAACCGCCCTGAATATGTGCGTGTGCATGTAGCGCAGCTAAGGCAAAAATTAGAGGCAAATCCCGCAAGCCCAAAGTATTTACTTACTGAGCCTGCGGTAGGATATAGATTAGTAGATTAAAGTATTAAAGCGCTCTTTAGTTCACTTTGAAATAGCTAATGTACTGCTTCAGTGTTTTTGATAACTCAGCCAATGCGACTGCTTCTTGTGCATTGTTTTTTAAGGATAAACTGGTTTCCTTGGACATGTTAGCGATTTCCTCTACACCAGAACTAATTTCTGACACTGTGGCAACTTGCACTGATGTTGAGTCGACAATTTCAAGTACTTTTTCCAAGGAATCATTGGCTTGTTGTTGTATCTCTTGCAGTAGTTGATTGGCTTCATCCATCAATAATAAACCACTTTCTACTTGTGGTACTGTGGTTTCCATCGCAGTGACAGATGCTTGGGTATTATCTTGGATCTGTAAAATCATTTTCTCAATATCACCGGTCGCATCACCTGTACGTTGGGCGAGTTGCCTAACTTCATCAGCTACAACGGCAAAACCACGTCCAGATTCGCCTGCACGAGCGGCTTCAATAGCTGCATTTAGCGCTAGCAAGTTAGTTTGATCTGAAATACTACGTATCACACTTAATATATCACCAATGTTTTTAACATGATTTTGTAGTATGTTTACTTGTTTGACTGTTGCTTTCACTGTGGTTGATATGCCGCCAATTTCGGTTGCTACTTTTTGCACCGATTGACTACCTTGTTGTGATAATTGTGCGGTAATTTTTGAATTATCTTCAGTTTGTTTTACTGCGCTGGCAACTGAGTGAATGCTATGGCTCATATTGGCTAAATTGGTGACGGCAGAGTTAGTTAGCGTAACTTGATTATCTGCAGCATAAAGTGCTTGTTGTGAGCCTGAGGCGACACTTGCTGAATGAGATGAAAGCTCTTGTGAAGAATCAATAATGCTATTGACGATAGCTTTCAATTCTTTTTGCATTACTTGAACTGATGCCATCATACTATTAGGGCAGCAGGAATTTATTTCAGTGGTTAAATCACCTTTAGCGATACGTGCAATTACTTCTGCCGCTTCTTGTGGTTCACCGCCTACTGCATTTTTAATTTTTGAACTAATAATATAGGCAATTACGGCGCCAATAATAACAGCCAGTGCAGTTAATGAAATCATCCATAGCTCAAATGAGCTGGTTATCTCACGTGTTTTATCCGTTAAATTATGATTTGTTTGCTCTTGCAGATTGATGAATTGATTAATGCTGTCCAACCATTCTACAAATGAGGGACGCGCATCGGTTAATAATAGCATAGTTGCGTGCTTTATATTATTAGCACGTTTAGCGGCGATAATATTTTCCACTAAGGGGAGGGTATGCTCTTCTATTTTATCAATTTTTTTCATTAGGGAGCGCTCGTGATCAGTCATTTGATCAACCAAGCTCGCCATTTTTTCATGCGATATTTGGTAATTGTTATTGAGCTCATTTATTAAGCTAATCGTATCGCTTAAATCACTAGCATTTGTTAATATCACCACATCCCGTATTGCTATTGCCCTATCATGTACTGCGCCCCTAAAATCAATAGCATAACGCTGCTTAACAGAATTTATATCGTTAATTTCAGTTATATTATTGTCAATTTGATTTACTTGAGATGTGCCAATAATGGTTAATGTGAGCATCATTAATAAGATCACTCCAAAACCAGTGGCGAGGCGCATATTTATGGTCATATGTTTTCCAGTATTATTTGGTGCGATTTTATATTGGCTGATTATAACTCAACGTAATTCGTTAAGTGGAATGACTTATAAAACGAATTTACTTTTTTAATAATCAGTTATGTATAAATAATGTTAATGCTTAGCAATTAATGTGCAGTAGTCAAATTAATGAGCAACTGCACTTTTTGAATTATAATGCTTTAAAAAATCTATCTCGATAGACCGAATCGGAATGGGTGCATCGCTTGGCTGTAAAACCACCTTAAACAGCCAAAACAAAACTAATTTAGTCGTACTTTGCTTCTAACTCATTAGCGGAATGAAATTTCTCGTGAGTTTGTAATTGCTCATCGTATTTAACGAGATTTTTAAAATGTGCTAGTTGGCCTGCATTTTTAACAATTTCAACAATAAATGACATCATAAAATCAGCACCGGTTAGAGAGTCACCTACTAAGTAACGCTTCCCTTCTAAGCGGTCATTAAAGTAACTAATAACTTTTGCGGTTTCTGCATCGGCATAGCCTTCTAAAAATTGCGTTTTAGCGCCATCTTTTTGCACAAACATTTTTAATAATAGCGGTAAAATTGCTGAGCTTTCAGCGAAGTGCAGCCATTGCTGGTAGTCAATATAGTCTTTACTGTCACTGCTTGGCGCAAACTTACCGTTACCGTATTTACTGATCAAATAGTCTGTGATCGCACCTGATTCAGCAATTATTTGGCCATTGTCCTCAATCACTGGTGATTTGCCCAGTGGATGAATCGCTTTAAGCTCATCAGGAGCTAAAAAGGTTTCACGGTTGCGTTGATAAGCCACAATTTCGTAGTCAACGTCTAGCTCTTCGAGTAACCAAATAATACGTTTAGAGCGTGATTTATTTAAATGATGTAACTTGATCATAGTGTTCCTTGTAAGCGCAGTAATAACTGCGCTTGAAAAATAAAGTTTATAGTGGCTGGTTAACTTGTATTACAGTTTTGCCAAAGTTTTTGCCATCCAGCATATCGTTAAAAGCAGACACTGTATTATCAAGCCCGGTTATTAAATGTTCACGGTATTGAATTTTCCCTTCGCTGAGCCATTTTTGCATATCTGTGGCGAACTCATCATAACGATGACCATAATCATCAAAAATAATAAAGCCTTGCATACGAATGCGCTTAGAGAGAATTTGCCCCATCAGAGCCCCCATGCGATCGGGTCCTTGTGGTAACTCAGTCGCATTATATTGCGACACTAAGCCACATAATGGTACGCGCGCAGCGGTATTTAATAATGGTAATACGGCGTCAAAGACTTTTCCGCCCACATTTTCATAATAAACATCAATCCCCGTATCACATGCCTCAGCTAACTGCTTGGCAAAGTCATCGCTATGGTGATCAATACAGGCATCAAAACCAAGCTTTTCGACTGCGTATTGGCATTTTTCACTGCCGCCTGCCACACCGACTACTTTACAACCTTTGAGTTTAGCAATTTGCCCAACAGTTGCACCTACTGGGCCTGTTGCAGCAGCTACGACCACTGTTTCACCTTCTTTCGGTGCGCCAATATCCAGCAGCCCCATATAAGCAGTAAAGCCAGGCATACCCATAATACCTAATGCATACGATGGATTACTTGGCTCTTTGCCTAATGGCATTAATCCTTCGCCATTTGAAATCGCATATTCCTGCCAGCCTGTATAGGCTAGTACCCAATCGCCTTTTGCAAACTTGTCGTTATTTGATTGCTCAATTTGACATACGGTTGCGCCAACCATGACATCGCCAATTTCTACCGGATCAGCATATGATTTCGCATCACTCATGCGGCCACGCATGTAAGGGTCAAGTGATAAATAAATGGTACGTAGTAATACTTCGCCTTGTTGTAATTCAGGCATTTGTACGCTTTTAATAGCAAAATTATCAAGTGTTGGCGCACCATGAGGACGAGATTTAAGCGTAAGCTGTTTATTGGTAATAGATTGCATAATTGTTTTCCGTATCCAGTTAAAAAGAGCTGCGTATAAGTACTGTAAATCTAAATGCTTAGTTGTCTGCAGCGAGTTAAATGCTTAACGTATGAACTTAGGGCTAAGGTGAGCAAATTCAATGCTGCGTATGGATTAGTTTATCGCTGTGCAGAGAATCATTTTTGCAGCAGTGCAATAGTGGTGATTTGCTCTGCCATTTAAGAACAAGTTATGTTAAAAATAACCTTTAGATAGATGTTGTTAGCGAGGGAATGAAATGAAAATACAACTGTTGGTTTTACTGCCACTGCTAGTCAGTGCTTTTGTTAGCGGTTTGGTAAAGGCAAATGATGAAGTATTGTCGGTCGATCAAGTTGCGTTACAGGGAATGCAGTTTAGTTTTGAAAATGATGCGAAAATTACTCCAAAAAAAAGTGATTTTACAGTGGTTAATTCCGTTTTTATGAGTAGTGAGCAAGGCCGACGAGTCGCAGTGGTGACAATTCGTAATGACGCGTCAGGTTCACGCATTTTACAAGCGGAACATATTATGGCGTTATTTGCTGATGGGCGGCGAGTTGCCCCGATTTCCTTGGCTGAAAACATTAAACTAGAGGATGGCGAGCAACGCTCATTAACGCTGTCGTTTGGCGAAGACAATTTCCCTATTTTGAGCATCTTCACCAGTAATAATTTAAATTAGGAATAATAATAAAATGAAAGCGATGATCTGTGGATTGAGCTGTGCAGCACTTTTTAGTGCCACCAGTATTGCGCAGCACAGTAAGGAGTTTGTGCCTGATAATGTGTTTACTCAAGGCGTTGAAGGACCTGTTTTTTATAAGCAGCATTTATACGCAGTTAATTTTGCTGAGCAGGGCACCATTGGTAAGGTTGATAACAATGGTAAAGCCAGCTTATTTTTAAAGCTGCCAAATGACAGCGTTGGTAATGGTTTGCAATTTGATAGCCAAGGTAATCTCTATATTGCGGATTATGTAAATCATAATATTTTAAAAGTGCCTGCTAATAGTAAAAGCGTTGAGGTTTTTGCTCATAATAAAACCATGAATCAACCAAACGATATTGCGATTACCAAACGCGGTGTATTATTTGCCAGCGACCCTAATTGGGCTGATGCTACCGGCAAATTATGGCGTATAAATACAGATGGCAGTACTCAATTATTAGAAGATAATATGGGCACCACCAATGGTGTGGCGGTTAATAACAGCAATAGTAAACTCTACGTAAACGAAAGCGTGCAGCGGGTTATTTGGCAGTATGATCTTGATAGTGAGCTAAACATCAGCAATAAGCAGCCGCTGATCACATTTGACGACCATGGTATGGACGGCATGCGTGTTGATAACCAAGGTAACCTGTATGTTGCCCGTTATGGCGCAGGTGTTATTTTAAAAATTAGCCCCGCAGGTAAGATATTGCAAACCTATACTTTAACAGGGCAGCATCCAACCAATGTGGCATTTAATGACCAGCAAACCAAGCTGTTTGTAACTATGCAAAAACGCGGTGCGATTGAAGTGATAAATTTGGAGTAAAACTGCGGGCATTCAGTGGGAATTGACTTAGTTGTGATTGTTTAAAGACCCTAATTTGCACAAAGAGAAGTGAATGAGGGTAAATGAGACACCCAGAAATACGACGGGCAACGGATTAATCCTAGCACCTAGTTACTTTTTAGAACCTTTACCCATGTAGGTCGCTATTTATGGCGTCAACATTTCCTCATCAGCGCAGCGTCTCATGACTTATTTGTGAATAAGTTACTTAGAGTCCATCTGCAAGATGAGTAGCAAATGTTTTGATTCAACTAATCTAATATGAAAAGCGCACCGGGCAGGGTGCGCTTTAAGGGTTTAATCCTGTGCTGCTATAGGCAATAGGGGATTAACTAAAAACTCGGTGAGTAACGAACTGCAACCCCTAGTGTACGGCCAATAACGCTGTAATCACTCACAGTATTAAAGTGATTAGCGCCAATGTCAGGTGTTGGTGGTGCTTTGTCAAACAGGTTATCGATGCCAAAGTTAACCGCGATAGTCTCGGTTGCTTGCCACGATGCAGCAAAGTCCATGTAGTCTTGTGCTGAAATTGTTTCTGTTCTATCTACAGCGTAGTCTACTTCACCGATTCTGCGCCAGCCTAATTGGAAGTTCATGGTATCTAGCTGCCAATCAAAGGTGGCGCGGTGTTTATAATCGGCTTGTAAGATACTCGCAAAATCGCCTGAACAAGCACTACCATAAGTACCTTTACAATCAACTTCTGCTACGGTGCTATTATTTTGGCGAGTTTGTTTTGTTACAAAGTTACCTTGGTATGAGAGCCTAAAGCGACCGCCTAAATCCATTGGTGCATCAAATACATAGTTGGCTGCTAAATCGATACCAGCTTGTTCAATCGCTGCAAGGTTAAAGTCATTTACGATCGCGGTGCTAATAAAGCCTGTGTTTGGATCGCGTAATACTGCGCCACACAATGGGTTATTAGGATTTGGATCGTCAATATAACAGCTCTGTAATGCTGCACCTGGCTGGATTTGGCTTACTGCATCAGTTACGCGAATGCTGTAATAATCTATAGATACATCGAAGCCATCGATATAACTGGGTGTGTAAACCACGCCTAAAGTATCTGATTCAGCTTGTTCTGGTTTTATATCTGGGTTACCACCGTAAGTATAAGCGGCAGAGCTGCTATCAAATTCAGTACCAACTGCAGGTGCGCCAAATGCGGCACATTGTGCTGCGTCACCCGTACCTAGCAAACATGGATCACCATTAAAACGACCTGCTAAACGTGGCACGAATTGGTCGCTATCTTGATCAAACAATGCCAGTGAAAGAGAGGTGATTGGGCTGGCAAATTCACCTAAGTTAGGTGCTCTAAATGCCGTAAGTTTATTCGCACGGATACGGATATCATCGTTAATTGCCCAGTTTATGCCCAGTTTATAGGTGTCTTCTGCTTCAGTGTTTGAGTAATCAGAAATACGATACGCGCCCTCAAAACTAAGCTCTTTTGCAAATGGCATATCAACTAAGATCGGCACTAATAGTTCTGCATAGAACTCACTACTGTCAAAACTGGCATCCATATCAAAGGCGCTAACAGCGGCAAAACTAGTGCCATTTCTAAATGCATCTCCCGGTGTTTGCTTGCCCGTTTCTTTGCGGTATTCATAACCAATTGCAAAATCGACATAACCGGCAGGTAGTTCAAATATGGCACTTGAATCACCTGATAAGGTGGCAGCAAACACGCTCTGCGTTCGCTCGCGAGTGGTATAAAGTAGTGGGTCGCTAAATTCGCCTAGATCTAAATTAGGATCAAAAATATCCATGGTATTGGCTATACTGGCAAAGCGACTATTGCCACTTTTATCGGTTTTGTAAGCATTTTTATAGATCGTTGCTACTTCATCGGTTTGACCATACTGACCATAAATATCGTAACGTAAATAATCGTTAATATCGCCTTTTAAACCCAGTTGAAATTGCAATGAATCTCGCACGGCTTCAGTATGCTGTACGCCAAGGCCTAAATTACGTTCAACATTGACTAGCGCATTACCATCAGCATCAAAGGTGAGTTGTTGGCGAAGTTCATCAGGAATGTATTGGTTATCTTGTGTGAGAGTTACTTGCTCATTAACAAAAATAGGTGTTTGGCCGCTGGCTCCGGCGCCATTAACGGTTACTTTAGAATACATCGCACGGCCATAAATGATTGCGCTGTCGCTGGCATCCACATCAAATAATAAACCAGCAGAAAATCTGTCCATAGGCTGAGTTAAATAGCGGTCGCCGGTAAAGTCATTGGTTTGACGATCGCTCACGACTTGGCCTGCATCATTAATCGCTAAACTATTACCACTGGCAACATCGGTGTATAACCCGCCGCTATTAATCATAGTCGCGCCATTCTCTAAGGCATAATCACGTTCACCAGCAAGTAACTCTTTACGTTCAGAATAACCAAGGTAGCCAGTAATATGGCCACTACCATCAGCTATATCGCCACCAAAAATGGCTTCAAAATTAAGTTTTTCATTGCCACCATCAGCTGTTTCATAACTACTTGAAAACTCAGCGCCGGTAAAGTCATCATCAAGCACAAAGTTAACCACGCCAGCTACTGCATCGGCGCCATAAACAGCAGCTGCACCGCCTGTTAAAACATCAACACGTTTGATCAAACCGGCAGGAATTGTATTGACATCAACTGAGTTACGAAAACTAAATGGCACAGCGCGCGTACCGTCAATTAATACCAAAGTTCGGTTTTGACCAAGGCCACGTAAATCAATAGTCGATGAGCCAAATGAGTCACCTACCGTTGCACCTGTACTATTAGCTCCCGCTGCAGCTTGTGGTAACTTTGCGGTAATATCTTCTACATTCACCGCGCGATCTAGGTGTATTTGTGCTTCGTCAACACTCACTACTGGGCTACTTGAAACTAATTCCGTTCGCTGAATTCGAGAGCCAGTAACAGTAATTACTTCAGGTTTTTTTTGCTGCACTTCTTGCTGTTCAGCGGCCAATAAAACAGGGCTAGTAGTAGCAATAATTGCCAGTGCAATTGGAGATAGCAGGTGGAGTGGGCGCATTGAGTTAGGTTTGCAGTGTTTCATGGTCAGTTCCCGTGGTTATGTATTTTTTGCTATTATGAATTTTATCGTTGTCGGTACACTCAGTGTGTTGGTAAGTTTTAAAGCATTTTTAACTTGTTTGCAATAATTATTCTTTCAATATTTAAAGTTAAGGTATAAAGTATTCTTGAGTTTGAAATGCATATACATTAATTAGTATTTTGATTTTTAAGGGTAAAAAGAATGCATCAGCATATATTACAACTGTATAACAGCGCTAAAAAACAACACAGATTAATAATTGGTCTGATGAGTGGAACGTCATTAGATGGGTTAGATGTTGCATTGTGCAAAGTCTCAGGTCATGGCATGAACACCCAAATTGATGTGTTAGCCTTTGACACTGTTGATTATGATGATGACTATAAACAAAAAATAAAAACAGTATTTGCCAAACGCGAATGTGATTTGGAGTTAGTTACTTTACTTCATCCTTGGGTGGGGCAATTACATGGCAAAATGGTATTGCAGTGTTTAGCTAAATGGGAAGTTGCTGCAGCTGATATTGATGTGATTGCAAGTCACGGGCAAACTATTTATCACTGCCCTAAAAGTCAGCATAACCAGAGCGATTTTAATCATGGTACTTTGCAAATAGGTGATAGCGACCATTTAGCGGTTACGACTGGTATTACCACGATTGGCGATTTTAGACAAAAGCACATTGCAGCGGGCGGAGAAGGCGCACCACTTGCAGTATATGGCGACTATTTATTTTTTAGCAGCTTAACTGAAAATCGTATATTACTGAATATGGGCGGCATTGCTAACCTGACTTTTTTACCACAATCTGCTGATGCGAGCGCTGTATTTAGCTCTGATATTGGACCAGGTAATACAATCATGGACGCTTATATACAACGTTATTTTGCGCCGCTTCATTATGACAAAGATAGTTTAATTGCCAACCGAGGCCAGATAAATCAGCCGCTGTTGGATGAGTTATGCCAAGATGAATTTTTTAATTTGGACTTTCCTAAGACGACAGGCCCTGAAGTTTTCAATTTGGCTTATTTACACCAAGCACAAACGACAACCAACACCCTAGAGCTAAGCCACGAAGATGTAATGGCAACACTAAATCGATTTTCGGCGATGATGATTGCACAGGCTATTAATCAATGCAGTGAAAAATTAGCCGATGTTACAGTTTATGCCAGTGGTGGGGGAATACATAATCCACTGTTGATGAAGCATATTTTATCTTTGTGTCCACAGTTACATGAGATTAAAAATACCCATGCTCTAGGTATCGACCCAGATGCGAAAGAAGCAGTTTTGTTTGCGATTTTAGCGAACGAATGTTTAGCAGGTGGCCAGCAACGTTTTGGTAATCAAGCGCAGGGCATACCCACCATTACTATGGGTAAAGTCAGCTTTGCGGATTAAAATAATGATAAAAATGAACTACTAAAACTTGTCATATATTGGCGCAGTGAATGACTTTTAGAAACTAGGGCCGGCTCGTATTGTGGTATATAACCTGCGCCATATTCCTTGATTGCGACATCAAATTCAGCACTGTCTTTGAGGGTGGCATGTAAACCATGCAACATTAATTGCAGCACATATTCGTCACTTTCATCACTGAGAGTTATTTTTTCAAGTGTCAGCGTTACCGTACCGGCTTCTATATCGCTCAGACGCAGTGTGTATTGCATAAAGTAACGTGCATCACGCGCTGCTATATGTGTTGCACTTAACGAAATAGTGTCGCCTTCATGCGCATCTTCTGGTAATACACAAAGCAGTCTAATTTCATGCTCTGCGTTTGCATTTAGATGCAGCGTATCGTACTCCATAGTATGTGCCATGGCAGCTGATAGCGGATCTTCAAAAGATTGCAGTGCAAAGTTCAAGCGCACTAAAGGAGTGGTCATTGAGGTCTGTCGTCTTTTCTAGGTTAATTAAATCGAATGGAAATTATCCTATAGTTTAATTGCAGATTTATGACTAATTGAACGTATTTTCATCATTTTCAACTTAGCCGTGCTAAAACAATGTACTTTCTCATTTCGTTTCAAATTGTTTCCCCATTCATAAGGGATAGAGAGTCATATGTGCTTAGATGGGAGGATGTTAAGTTTTTGGCTTGGTATTTTACTCTTAACTAATTTTTTGGCGGCTCAACTTGCTATCAAACATTTACTGATCAAATAGTCTTGCTACTGTGGCGAAATCTTAGGTGTGATTAAAAATAATATATTGTGATTCTACATGTTCAGTGTTATCGATATTTATCATAATTTAAGCAAGGTTTTGGGTCTCATAAATAGGATAAAACAATGGATAGTGACTGTGATTTGCAAGCCTAGGGTTAAATCAAATGACTTGCAAAGTTTTAAGTTAAATATTTACTTAGCCGATATACGTCGATGCTGCACGTGAGAGTCTGTCGTTTACTGCTGACCATGCTTGCTCTTGTGGTGGTTGCTCTACCAGAATAGTTAAACATGAGTGTTTATCGATTTGATGCAGCGAATCATAGAGATTTTTTGCGTAATCATGAGGTTCTTCTGCTAAACATGTGATGTTGTTAATAGGCACATGTTTAAATAGCAGCGCATCGATGGCAGTTTTTGAATACACTAAATAATGTGTTTTATCGTTGTCATGCTCATTAATCTCAGTGATTAATTGTTCAAGCGATATCAATGTTGTAGGAGTATTCGGTTGATAGTG
Organism: Pseudoalteromonas sp. SG44-17; assembly: GCF_014164235.1. NCBI lineage: Bacteria > Pseudomonadati > Pseudomonadota > Gammaproteobacteria > Alteromonadales > Pseudoalteromonadaceae > Pseudoalteromonas > Pseudoalteromonas sp. SG44-17. Next base: position 92,407 of record NZ_JACJEV010000015.1, read on the forward strand.
GGCGCTGACATTGCCTGGCACTATTTCGTTATGTTTTAAAGGTACTGCCACGGTTAGTCCTGTTACCTGCTCAATTTCTACTGCGCTAATAGGACCTGGCCTCAAAATACGCAGAGTTTGATCAGTAACTTCCAGTATGGTTGATTCAATGCCATAGGAACATTTCCCGCCATCTAACACCGCCGCAATACGACCATTTAGGTCGTTGATAACTTGCTCTGGTGCTATTGGACTCAATTGTTTGTAGCTATTTGCTGACGGCGCGGCTAAACCGGTATCAAGTTCGGTTAATATTTTTAAAAATAAAGCATTTGCTGGTACTCGTAAACCAATAGTATGCAAACCACCTGTAACAGGATTATTTAATCCTGTTTTTGCTTTAAGGATCATCGTTAAGGGGCCTGGCCAAAATGCATCTGCAAGTGGTTTTACACAGGCCGGTAATTGCTCTGCCCATCGGGTTAAATGACTTTGATCAGGAATATGTACAATCAGGGGATGGCTTTCAGGTCGTTTTTTAGCAGCAAAAATTTTTAATACGGCACTAGGAATTGTTGCATCTGCGGCAAGCCCATATACTGTTTCGGTTGGCAGTGCGACACATTGCCCCGACTTAAGCAAGCTGATCGCATCTACGATACCTTGCTCGCCTGATAACATTTTAGTTGAATTAAATGGTGTCATTTAGTGTTAGTCTCATGGGTTACAAATTTGACAATAAGTTGGATCAGCCAACGCGTTGTTGCTTGGAACAACACAGCTATGTTGGCAATGATCACAAGCGATTAGATGATGCTTAACTTGCTTGGTTGGTAATGAACATTGGCTACAAATTAGCCCGGCTATTGCCTTTTTAATCACAAAATTAGCTGCCTTACACTGGGGGCAAAATGACGTTAAGCGTCTTGCTAAATCTTTCGCTGCGTTTGCGATCATAGTTTGCCGTTCAGGGCTATGCATGGCTCTTAAATCGGGGATGATTTTCCCCGAAGATGGTAAATGATAAGTAAACCTTGCTAGCAATTCATCTAGGCTTAGGCCTTTTTCAAGCGTATGCGGCAATGTTAATATCCAATGTTGCTGTTCAAACTTGGCTAGCTTTTCGGCTATTGTTTGTGCGGTTGTATGATGTTCAATGGGTAAGCTAATGGGTGAAAATGGCCCAGCAGCATGGCCATAAATAGCTGTGTTTGTATCACGCTGATACAGGCAAAGTAATTCAGTATTGAAGTTAACTAAGCCAAAATAAGGACCACCACCAAAACTTCCTTCGCTGCCTAAGCCAAATGCAGCATTACTGTATTCACACGCTTGTTTTGCTTTAGTTAATGCTGCTTGTTCAGGTGAGCATGTACGAGCAATTTCACCACTAAAGGTGCCCAATGAATCGGTATCAAATGCGTCAGACTCTCTAATCTGATAGCCTAAAGGCTCAAGATAAGGAGCAATCCAGCGTGATTTTTGATGCTTAGTCGCAAGAACGATGTGTGGCATTGTTGTTAACCTTCATTGGCATGAATACAGTTATGCCACCTTCCTTTAAAAAAGCGCTCGATTTCATTGTTATCACCCCACCGAAATAAGCTTAGCCAGTCGTTATCTACCAGGTTTTTGATCATGCTATGTTTTTCATATATCGATGCAATTGCCTGTTGTGGAGCGGCAATATAGACGCTTAATCTTAGTGGTTCATGCATCCATTTTTCACCATTATGTAATGATTGCATAGCAAGGCCAATGCGCAAATCACCGCCATTACCTTCAAAGATGCCTATATTTCCTCCCACTGCATTATGCAGTACTTTGTTACCACTACCATATTTAAAGTTATCTGTGACCGAGATATTGTATTGGGTATTAATCCAGTTGGTGACGATCATCGGTGCAGTCATAATGAGCTCTAATAAACTAAAATCAGTATCATGTTGCCACTGGTAATCATGTAAAAAGCTGCGGCCTTGTAGATCCACCTCGCGAGTCCAGCTTCGCGGAGCAACAATAAATGCGGCATTATTAGCTAACCCCCACTCAGGACGAACTTGTGACCAGTCATTTGCTCGCTGCTGATAGGCTTTGTTTATTTCTTGGTGTGACTTCAATGCTAGGCTTGGTTCGATATGCTGTATTCTTTCGCGCTGAGCTTGTTGAGTCGCCGCTGATAACCATTGCTTAGTTGTGTCGTTCAGTGGTTCATCAAAAATTGTAATGTGGTCGGTTGTGGTGTTGTGTAGCGCGGCAACAAATTGGCAGTTTGTGGGGACAGTGGATCCGCGTTTTTTTAATGCTTGGCGAACCTGCTGATCATTTAGTAATGACGCTAACACACGCACATTAACTTCACCTGTTTGTCCTCCGCAGGCTCCGCAATCAAGGCCAGCTGCATGTAAATTATTGGTAGTATGGCTACCGTGACCGACCAACAATATAGTCTCAGCATAGTGTTCTATCGCCATGGCATTTAATACCGTATATGCAAGTTCTGCTTTATCTTGAACATTAAGTTGCTGATCATTTTTGTTTAATTGCCATTGCTCGTTATGGCTTGACTGTATGCCATCACGGCTTGCTAAAAAAGTATTTTTTAGCAGTTTAAACGCGTATAACCAACCCGCGGATTCAACCATTGAAAACGCAGCTGGTGCGGCTTTAGACCAGCTCTGCCAAGCCGCTGTAAGCTTTCGCTTTGATAACGTTTTATTGTTTGTATGTTGTTCACTGACCTGAATTATCGGTTTTAATAACCCAGGAAGTTGTGGCCGCTTAAGGGCACTAGAATGGGCTTGGTATTCAATAGGCAGGCCAAAAAAGCCTGCAAAGCCGAATGTTTCAATGGTTTGGCTTTGTGATTCTAATGCTCGGCGCATCACTTCTGAGCGAACATCAATACAAAATATCGCCTGTAATTGTGTCTTAGTAACGGTTTTTTTATCAGCATTAATGAGCTTTTGTTGCAGTGTTTGTTGATAATTTAGTTCTGCTGCTTTAGCCCACACCCATATTGGACGCTGAGCAATTTTATGGTTATTTAAACGCTCGGATATTTGTGCTTTTTCTTGCTGCCATTGACTGCTTAACAACGCATAACTTGGCTTATCATGGTCCTTAAGGTAACGCCAAATAACTAAATCCCACGCCATACGTATCGCTAATAATTGGTACATTTCATCGTGGGGCTGTTGATATAAGTCCCCTTGCCAACGTAAATACGCCAGCCACGAAGCCCAGCCATTAATATCGAGTAACAGGGCATGGGCATAATACTCTAAGCAGTCCTCGTCAATTCCTAACGTATTGATTGTTTCTACAATTAATTGGTCAGCTGAGTCAGGTAACTGAGCAAAATAGCTGTTGAGGTGTTTTTCATCCATGATGATACTAACCCCTTTGTCTGCTTTGATCACTGTTAACCAATGATGGTAGAGATCACTGACTTGAGAAATATCGTTACGATGTAGCATAGGGCCAAGCTGTTGATAATGTGCCGCACAAAATTGACTGATTTGATGAATAATTTCATCGTGCCAAGCCATCTTATGTGGATCTCGTTGAGTATCAAGCAAGTCAGAAATGTTATGCCAGTGCATCAGTGGTAAATCAATTTTCAGTGACTCTTTTAGCTGTTCAAGTGTTAAAACAACTCCTAATATATGGGTTGCATCACGTAAGTTTTCATCGGTGATTGCTTGTTGTTGATATTTTGCTTGATAATAAGCTTTAGGCATTTGTAGTTTGGCATTGGTCAATACGCTTATGCGAGCACTGACTTGCTCGATGGGCATATCGCGCATGTGCCAAAAGGGATTCACAGCAATCATTTGATCAAGTGGCCAACTGGGTGCAATGTAGCCACATACTTTTGCTAATATCGCTTTTTCTGTATTGTTAAGTGCTTGCTCAGTGTTACAGGAGGTAGCGGTATTCATAATTGTGACTCCTTTGCAATAAACGTCTGGTTGTGGTGCTTCGTATTTGTTTGCTTATCAACGGGAAGGCGAATAGGCCAAAGTTTTAAGGTTAACCGAGTGAACCATTCATCAAGATACAGCCCTGCAAATAACATGGTTGAGAGTGCTTTTACTTTAGGGTGTTGGCTTTGATTGCGAAGAAAGTAACTTAATGCCATTAATGTTGTAATCAGTACGATAGCCCAGATATCAGCGATGCTAAATGCCGCTTCACGCCATGCTGTGGTATCGACAGCTAAGCCAAATAGTGTTTTTAATCCGACGTAGCTTAAGGTCGCAATAAGAGCGATAAAAGTGATGGGTATTAGCATACTCCTCCCTGCAATACCGTGCTTTGTAGCAATCAGTATTGTGAGTGCTAATGTTAGTAGTAACCAAACACTGATAGCGCCACTGTAACCACTGATAAACCATGCCGAAGAAACAATAACTGTTGAAATAATCATGCCTCTGAGCCAATCAGCTAATGAGGGAGTATGTTTTGGTGCATGACGGCGATTAATATCTTCATTAATTGCGTTACCTGCATTTAAAAATGCGTATGCTTTATACATAGAATGTGTCACTAGATGCATGAGCGCCAGTTCGAAAAGTCCTAATGCACATTCTAAGAGCATTAAACCCATTTGTGCGCTGGTTGACCATGCGAGTCGAACTTTAACACTGACCCGAGTCGTCATGACTAAGGCGCTAATTACAGTGGTTAACCCTGCTACGACCAGCACTAACCACTGGGCAATTGTTGCTTGCATAAACAGTGGCGCAAATAAAATTAATAAAAAACCACCTAGGTTAATCACCCCTGCATGTAAAAGCGCACTGACAGGAGTTGGCGCTTCAACAACTTGGATAAGCCAACCATGTAACGGAAGCTGTGCGCACTTGATCAGCGCAGCCAGTGCAATAAGACTGCCTGCGAGTTGCTCACTCAATGTTAGCTCGGCGGTATTATTTATGTAGGCCGCAGTGATCTCAGTGATCAACCAGGTATCGTGTACGTTATATAGCAGTGCAAAAGCGATGAACAAACATGTTTCAGCTAAACGGGCGACAATGAATTTTTTATGTGCGGCCAGTGCTGCACGTGGCCTGTTAGGATAAAACATTAATAACTTATGTAGCGCGAGACTAATTGATAGCCAGCCCAGCCAAAATAGAATTAAATGATTACTTAATACAACCAGAGTAACAGCCGATAAGGTCGTCAATAACCATCGCCAAAAGTAATTAATACGTGGCTCACCAGCCATATAGTTTTGACAAAACCTTACCAAGCAAATGCCGATAAACACGATTAGCGCCAGCATAATGATTCGAGTGGTTGTGAAAGAAAGGGCTGATATTAACGACAGGGAGAAAGTAGTCTGAGCAGTTAACGCACCTATAAGTAACAGAGCATTTGCGATAAGTACATAAAAGATGGCCTTGCCATTATTGGCCGTGGTTTTGTTACCGATAATGTAAGCCGTTAGCAGCATGCTAAGGGGGATAGCCAACATTAACAGTGAAATAATTAACTCACTCATTTACTGCTCCTTTTAATTGATGCAATTAGGGGCTGTTTATTTTTCGAGGCTACTTTTGCAGCCGTATGTTTAACTTTTAGGCAAGGCAGAACCTATCTCGTGTGGTTATTCCCCATAAATAGGTGATAACGCAGCGTAAATGCCAAACACCCGCTGCCCGAAGGATTCTGCCCAGATAGAACAAATTTCAATCCTGAAAGGTCAACAGGACCTAGTATGACAAAGTTGAAAGGCGAAAAAAAATAGATATAATCTATCTAAACGTTCTATTTAAGTTAACTATTCATGAGCCGACTTAATTATCATCATCTTTATTATTTTTGGCGAGTCGCGTTGCTAGGTAATCTAACGCAAGCTGCTAAAGAGCTGCATATTTCGCAATCGGCTCTATCAACCCAAATAAAGCAACTTGAGCACACGATTAACGTTAATTTGTTTGAGCGAAAAGGCCGAAGCTTAGAGCTTACAGATATGGGTAAACGTGTATTAGCCTATGCCAACGACATTTTTAGCACTGGTGAAGAGTTATCTTCGTTTTTGAGCAAAGGTGCAATTGCTGAAAAACAACACCTTTCTATTGGAGTCTTAAATACGCTATCGCGAAATTTTATTGAAGAATTTATCAATCCATTGTTAAGCTCTTCCTCGGTCACTTTTTCTTTAACCGCACGGCGTATGGATGGTTTGCTAAATGGTTTGGCGGAGCATGAATTAGATTTAGTACTGACAAATAAACCCGTAGGAACAGAGCATCATAATGAGTTATGGCAAAGCCAGTTAGTTTCGCGTCAACCGTTGGCTATCGTAGGGCCTGCTGATGGTAAAATCAGTAGTGAGTTTCCAATTGGCTATGAAAACGCACAATGGGTATTACCCAGTAAAACATCGGCAATAAGGGACTCATTTAATGCATTGTGTGCTCGCTGGCAATACAAACCAGAAATTAAAGCAGAAGCCGATGATATGGCGATGCTGCGATTACTGGCACGTGATAGTGGGGCATTATCGGTATTACCATCGGTGGTCGTAAAAGATGAAATAGAGCAAGGGGTATTAATTGAGTACCAGCGCTTACCTGATGCTTACGAGCATTTTTATGCCATTACAGCACAGCGTAAATTTGTTCCCGATAGTTTAAAGCAATTACTCGCAGTAAAGTGCTAATATTACTCAAGCATCGTTATGCTGCGTGATTAGGTTTTCAATAACGGCATCTTAGTTGCTAATTTATCCACATCTCTGAAAATTTAGTCAATTTTTAAGTGCTCAATCAATAAGAGAAAAGTATGTTGAAACAGGTTGTAATGATAGGGTTTTTGTTGCTATGCAGTGTTAGTTTTGCCGCACAAGAGCCTTTGGTCGGGCAGATCAGCGCTGCTAATTTATTAAAAAATTACAACGGCTTCGAGCAGCAGTACGATAGTTTTAAACCGTCTCAACACGAATTAAATACAATCAAGAAACTAGCTGGTAAAGATATACTAGTGCTGTTTGGTACTTGGTGCCATGACAGCGAACGTGAAGTACCAAGATTGTTAAAGCTGATTAAGCAATCTCAGTTAACATTAAAAAGTTTAAAATTAGTGGCGGTAGGATTCGATAAGCAAGATGATAAAGGCATTGCAAAAGCACATCAGTTAAAGTACACCGCGACAATTATAGTAAAAGAGGGTGATATAGAACTTGCCCGCATGATTGAAAAGCCCAAGCATTCATTAGCAGTTGATCTCACTCAGTTTAACTAATTTAGACACAGCTTTGCTCAATGAATTAATCTGTTAGTAAATCTATTAACTAAAGAGCTGGTTTATTTAATATGGCGCTTATCTATGAATGAAAAAATTATTGCTGCTATTTTGGTATTTGTTGGCTGTTTTGTTTTAAGCTTAGTTTTTCACTTTGCACTGAAAAAGGTTGAACGTCGTTTTGATGGCCATGCCGCGGAATCATTTAGGCTGATTTCAAATTCGCAAAAAGCCATTTTGATTTTTATTGGTACGGTTTTAGCTTTAGGTAAACTTGACTTTGATGTAACAGGGTTGGTGGCAGGTCTAGGCTTAACGGGCTTTGCATTGGGGTTTGCGCTTAAAGATGCAATATCTAACTTAGTAGCAGGTATTATGATTGTGCTTTATCGGCCTATTAAGTTAGGTGATAACATCGAAGTCGCTAGCTGTAAAGGTGAGGTGGTTGATTTAAACCTCAGATACATTACTTTACAGACCGAAGGCTGTCGTCATTTAGTACCTAATTCGTTAATCCTGAGTAATAAAGTCACAATAAATAACCCGTAGCGGTTTCATTATTATTACCCCGCTACGGGCGCCCTTTAACCTTTTTGCTTTTGGGTTGAACGAGCTACTTGCGCAATTAAATAAACAAATAAAGTGCCCGGAAACCCAAGTACAAACGTGGCAACTTTATAGCCATTTGCCACATTTTGTTTTGGGTAAAGGTAGGCAAAGAGCACATTCATTATTATCCAAAAGATCAGTGCTATAGATGGGACAGGCACATTAGTTGCGGTTGATAAATCACAGTGTCCTACTTGTAAACTAAATGCCAATTGTTCACCCAGTATCATACACTGCTCATTTAGGCTCAGTAATACACTACAAATAACTAAAATTAAAACGACGCTGATCAGAATTAATTGTTTCATGGTTTTTCCTTTTTAAGTTTGTAAGTTTGAATAGGGCGCTTTGCACCTGACCAATTCAAAGTACGTTTAAGTGAGAAAAAGCACGATAACTAAGTCATTCATTAATCATGACTTAGTTATAATCATGGTTATAACTATGATTATAACTAAATGTGTAAAATATAATTTGTTATTATTCAGTGCCTTGTTGTTTAACATCGGCAATAAGCTGATAACCGCGTTTCATAATTGATTTTATATATTTAGGGTTTTTTGTATCAGTATCATCAAACGCTAGACGCAGTTTGCTGATCACCCGGCGCACTGCCGTATCAGTTACTATCTGATTTTGCCAAATATTGTTGTGTAATTCCTCTAAGCTAACAATGCGCGGTTGTTGCTCAATTAAATAGCTTAAAACTTGTAAGCACTTGGGCTCTAAAATGGTGCTGTGTTGGCCATTACACAAACTGTGTTCTGTTTGATTAAATTGAAATTGACCGATGAATAATTGTGGTAATGCTGCCGATGTTTGCGCTGATGCAATTGTTGGTGGTAACGCTGTGGTTGTGTCTGCAGTGGGTATCGCCGGTTTATTGCGTTCGCGTAACGTTTCTACTCCTTTATTAATACCCAGTCCTAGGTAGGTCACCCCTAGCACAAGTGGGCTTAATGGAAGCGCTAAAATGAAAAGCACACACTTCACGACAAGGTGACATCGCGGCGCTAATATTAGCTGAGCGAAAGCCGTGTTTATTAATAGCCATATTAGCAGGTAAAGAGTAACGGGCACATCCTTTGCGTTATCTTCACTGCACGAGCCAATACGAACCCCTTCAACGAAATATGCAAGGTCAAAACAGGTGGCATCAGCGTTAAAACTAAAACCAAAAAAGAGTAGCAAAGTTATAAGGGCGTATAGCATAAAAGTCCTTTTATTATTATGAGAGCATTTTTGGCTAATTGTATCAAGTTAGGTTTGCTTTTGTCTTTCTTTCAACTAGCTAATTACTATTGAGCTGATTAAAATAGCTTATAAATTTAATTGTAGTGGCTACCCAAATGTTTGAGCATGTAATAGCGTTAATTGATGAAGCAAACAGCCAAGATCCAAATCAAGAACATTTCGCAGATACGGTTTGGCCTAAAGAGCGTTTATATTCAGAGCGTATGACGCAGATGTTAAACCGTTTTAAACCTGATGCAGATGAGCTAATGCATATTGCTGTTAGAGCACAGCACATAAAGCGTTGGTGTTCGCCGCGTAGTGATTTCCCTATGGATAAGCAAGGCTATCATCAGTGGCGCAGTGCGTTGTATGTTTTTCACGCGTCAATGGTTGTTGAGTTAATGCAACAAGCTGGTTATTCTGACGAAGATCAGCAGCGTGTCTATGATGCTGTTGCTAAAAAACAAATCAAGCGTAACCTTGATAGCCAATTGGTGGAAGATATCGCAAGTCTGGTGTTTATTGAGCATTATATGTTGGCATTTGCGCAAACAAAACCAGATTATGATGAGCAAAAATGGATCGGTATTTTACAACGTACGTGGCAAAAAATGTCAACTGAGGCACATGACTTTGTGTTGGCGGGTAATATTACTTTACCAGCGCCGTTAGTACCGCTAATTGAAAAGGCGCTTGCACCGAGTTAATATCTCACTGCGATGAGTAATAAAATGCAAAGGAGCTGGATATGCGCTGCCCAAGGACAAATATAGAACTCACTAAACTAATGGTCGGGGGGATCGAGGTTTTCTCATCCGCCAATGGTGGGGTATTTTTTGATAATCGCCAGATTTTTAATTTTAGTGATCCATCTTTAAAAAGAGCGCTGGTGCTTGCTGAGCACTTGGCTGCTTTACCTGACACAGACGTTGATTTAACGGCACGAATTAATTGCCCTAAGTGCCCGAGTATCGTGATGATGCGGCGCTTTTTTACACCTCTTCATTTGGTCGAAATTGATGAGTGCCCAAGTTGTGCGGGTATTTGGCTAGATCCAAAAGAACTTAATAAAATTCACGACAATCACTTAACAGCGAAAGAAAAACAATTACTAGTGAACCAGCAAGCCAATAATCATGGTTTTATACCAATCGTGTTAAGTTACTGACCATTTATAGCGACAGATAAATGGAGTGATAACAAGGCGTAAATTTTGACATGTAGTTGTTCTACTTGAAAAAATTATAACGCAGTTAGCGCTTTATTTAGCTCACTAGAATGGTTAAATATTTAAGTCGATTGGTATTATACATTTTGAAATACCGACTAATCGATTTAGCCAGCGAGGTATTAAGAAAAACCACAACAAAAATACCGAGAGTTTAGTTGAAATCGCTTTAGCTTCGTTTTTGGACTAACTCTGCAGAGCAACTTAGTCTTGATTAAGTTGCTGTTTTACGTTTTGTACTTTCGCTAAAGTTTGCTTATCAACAACCACAGGCAATACCAATTCTATATTTTCTAATGTGGCGATGACTTGTGTTTTCAACTGTGTCTGCTGTTCAATTTGCATAACTTTTAGTGTTTCAGTGGTTTGCAGTTTGATTTGTTCAGTCACTAGCGCTTCAGTTGGGCTTAGTAGCATCAATGTTAGTAGTAATGTATTCATATTAATCTCCTTATTTAAATTACCGCTAAGATAAGGAAATTAGATGACAGTTGCGTGTGGCTTATATTGCTACAAAGTTAAACTTTAATGCTGTTTTGATGAAGGGCTAGGCTTGTACTAAGCAGATCAAAGTACCTTCAATGGCTCTTACGTAGGCATAATATTGAGTTCCTCTACAGCTAGGGGGGCAAAGAGGCTCTGCGCCAGCAAGCACCGCTTTATCGTAACTTTCACTGAGATTAGTACAGCTAAAGCGCAGCTCAAAACCTAGCGCTGGTTGCTTTGGGTGAGCGCGTATATAACCTTGTTTAAAATGGGCTTGAGCAGATGGGTGATTCGCAAAAGCAATTTTTATATCGCCTGTGGCAAGCTCACCATATTCGGCATCATCGCTGAGAGTATGGGTGCCAAAACCAAACGCTTGATAATAAAAGTCTAAGGTTTCTTCAACGTTATCAACATAGATAACCTGATTGATTAATTCCATTGATGATTCTATTTAAGTTTACATCTTTTAAATAAAGCACAGTTTCCTGAGATTTGCGACATCAGGTAAAACTAAACACTTAAAATGGGTTGTCAATAAAATAGCCATCATTTAGGTCAATTTGCAACACAGCTGTACTATTTAGTACTGCTGCTATTTATTCATAATCACACTTTTTTACTAATAAGTTTAGAATAATAACTGGCTTCAACTCTTAGGTTAATATTCTTGGTAATTAAGCACACTTCATTTGTTAGAAAAGTTTTTTAATCGATTTGTTTTTTATTCTATTCGGATTGAGTATTTCTTTTTAGAATGTACCTAGTATTTAAGGTTGGTTTTTTGTTTGTTTGTTTGTTTTTATGTGAATGAATAGTTTTTCATTGTAACATTGAACTGTTACTCTAAATTTAACCGAGTATATTTTTTATTCTTTAATTATACGGAAATAATAATATGGTACATTCAGGATGATTGGTTTTAATAGTCAATTTCGTGTTAGTTTTATTTTAAAATTAACTTCACTTCTTCTTTTAATTACAAGTATCAATTTGGCAGCTGTCACAGTGTCAGATATTGGTGCTGTTGACTCTCAAATCAAGCAACTTTCCAGCCAGTCCGATAACGGGCTTAGTCAAATCCCCAATTTAGTTGAGCAGTTAAACGCGGCTGAAACGAGTAATAATACTGAGCGTGAAAAACCGAATCCTAATACAACAGAATTAGATGAAGTACTGGGTACAATATTAAATAGTAAAATGGGTCTAACAAACCATATTTACGAATATAAACTGTATAACTATCTGCAAAATGAAATGCAGTTACTTGCAGCGGGCACAGATAAAACAGCCATTGTCCATAAAAGTATTAGTTTAAATATTTTGTCAGCAGGCCCGAATGCAGGCGCTGAATCGTTTTTTGTTACCTATTTAAATAGTGATGAAATAGGTGGGCTTAGATTACGTGAAGCGCTGATGTATTTTACATTACATCCTAACAATGCAGTTAAAGACAGAGTTAGCTTTTTTGCCAGTGAAAAAGGGCACCCTATTTTTAGAGGGCCTGCAAGCTGGGTGTTTGGCAAATTAAGTAGCATTGATGATAGCGCAGCAATTGCGCAGCTAACTGCTGCACTTAATCAGTCCATTATTGACAATTATGGTTTTGATACGCAGTTACTTACGCTGCTGGGGCTTGCTGAGGTTGCAAATATGAGTTATTTAAAGGCCAACTTTTCCAATGTTGGCCTTGATAAGAGCCTACTCGAACTAGGCGAACGCTACATCAATTTTAAGCGCGCAAGCGGTACAAATAAAAGCCAGCTTATTCGCAATACCTTTAATAAAAGCATGACTCGCTATGAAAGAGATGAAGCGCTTGGTTATATTTTAAAAAACAATAAAGCTGATTTATTAAAAGAGTTAGGGCTATTGTTTGATACAGACAACGGCCTTGTTTTATCGCCTGAGCTGGCGCAACTTGCCACTATTTATGGCTACCAAATTAGTGGCAGTGCCGACAACCCCATTATTAGCGCTAAATAATTATTAAAATAGAAGGTTAATAGTGTGAAAAATTTAGTAATGTACATGAGTGTGCTACTGGCGTGTTTTTTGACAACAAGTTGCACTACGGTATTCGATAAGGCTCATGGCTATCGTGGGCCCATTGTTGTGACGATTGAAACAGAAGATGGCTCAGTGCCAGAATTTCCTTTTTTGATAAAGTCGGCCTATTCAGAGTCGTGTGGTCA
>NZ_JACJEV010000016.1:0-102877 GCF_014164235.1 Pseudoalteromonas sp. SG44-17
GGTAGGCTGTAAGCGGTAAGCGGTAAGCGGTAAGCCAAAAATCTACTCAATTCAGATTTTATGTAAAGGCTTACCAAGCGCTCTGGTCGCTTAAAACTTACAGCTTATGCCTTATAGCTCTAAAGTAATTGATCAAACAAATCAAATAACTTATCTAGCTCTTCGATGGTGTTGTAGTGCATGCAACCAATGCGTACAACGCCGCCAGTATCCAATACACCCAATTGCTTGCATAAGCCCTGAGCGTAGAAGTTACCATCCCACACACATATATGTTGCTTACCTAAAAACTCAGACACCTGACGTGGCTCAAGCCCTGCAAAGGTTAAAGCAAAAGTTGGGGTACGTTCAGCTAAACGATCTAAATCATCAATACCAAATAGTTTGATCTTAGGATAGTTAACTAGTCGAGTAAGGAAGTACTCACTTAACGCCATTTCATGCTGTTTAGTTTTTGCAAAAGCAGAAGCTAATTTATCGCGGCGTGAATAGCTACCATCAAGCTCACTAATATCTGCAATGTAGTCAACAGCAGCAATTAAACCTGCGAGTGCTTCAAAGCTTTGCGTGCCGGTTTCCCAGCGCCCAGGAATAACATCTTTGGCAGGCTCGACTTTGTATGGTCTAAACTCTTCAAGGTGCTCACGCTTAGCGTACACCATACCTAAATGTGGGCCGAAAAACTTATACGCAGAGCAGGCCAAAAAATCACAATCAAGTGCTTGAACATCAATCAGCTCATGTGGCGCATAATGCACAGCATCCACATACACCAAAGCACCTACGCTATGAGCCATTTCAACAATACGTTTAATGTCGTTTATAGAGCCGGTAGTGTTTGATGCATAAGTAACGGCTACTAATTTGGTTTTAGTACTCAGTAAGCTTGTAAAATGCGCTAAATCTAAGCTGCAATCAGCTTCGTTAATCAATACAGTATTAACCTTTGCGCCTTTATCTTCTGCAGCCTGCTGCCAAGAGGATACATTTGAGAAGTGATCTGCATTGGTCACGATAATCTCATCACCCGCTTGCCAATCACGAGAAATCGCACGGCTAAAGCTAAAAGTAAGGCTAGTCATATTCGCACCGAATACAATTTGATCGCGCGATGGGGAATTAAGTAAATCAGCAGCCGCTTGGCGCGCATCAGCCATTAACTCAACGGTTTTTTCACTCGAAAAAAATGCACCGCCTAAATTCGAGTTGTAATAACCTAAATAAGCCGACATTGCACTCAAAACAGGCTGTGGTACTTGTGAGCCACCCGGGCCATCTAAAAATATTGGTGACTTACCAGCTACTTGCTGCATTAGGGCCGGAAATTGGCGGCGTAATTGTGTTAAGTTCATTGCTATTCCTTAAGCTGTCAGTACGAAGCAGTCAAGATAACCCGCTTTTGTGTCATCAATCTTATTCATCGGCGTGGCGTTATGCCAAACTTCACGGTCATTAATTAATGCAAACATACCGTCTTTAATTTCCATTTTAAAACAAGGCTCAGCTTGCTTATTTTCATACACCAACAACTCACCACCTTCTAAGTTTTCGTGCGATACACCACAAATACAAACGTGATCAAAGCCATCTTGGTGAATACCTTCTGGCGCAGGTGGCGTATCACTTTCAATAGCAAGCATACGAAATTGATGAATTTCAATATCACGCTCTTCGCTAATACCGGTAATGGCACGAAACTCATTGACGATACTTTTCATCCCTTCGCTTGCCAATAAACTCGGCTCTAAATTTTCGTAAGTGCGCTCAACATTACCTTGGAAAGTATTGATTGAATCATCTTGTACAAATGCTTTTGTGGCTTGTAAAACAAGTTCATCATTTTGCACTTTAATTACTGAATAGCGGCGTTTACGAAACGCACCGTCGGCATACGGGTTAGCCGGAAGATTAGCAAACGATGGCTTAACAGCCTCAATATGAGCTTGGTTTACAAAGCGAAGTTGTAATAGGTTCTGGTTGTTTAATGCTGTCATAAAAATCTCGCCTAAAAATAAGAGGATTAACTCATAAATAATGAAGGGATTTTAATGCAAATAGAGGGGATTTTTTGCGTCTTTACTTGATTAAAGTAAGGTTAAAGTAGAATTTTAAGATCTAAAATATCATCATAATGAAATTTTAATCTAACAACAAAATGACCAATGGAATTTCTATTTATAAACATCAATAACAAAAACACTTAAAGAGTCCAACTAACCTCATATTTATTTTTCAATCTTCAACTACAAGTTCAACTTAGTCGCAGGCTGGTAAGGTAGGTTGTAGCGCCACATTCTTAATGCTCAACTAAATACGAATAATATTTCAGCATCCCTAATAAAAAAGCCTGCTAAGCAGGCTGTCATATACAAACGAGTTAAAATTAAACAGCTTGTTGAATAATCACGTTGTCTGCTTTTTTAGTGTAAGCAGGCATGCGATGGAAGTTCAAGTAACGGTATGTATCTGATGCTGTTGCATTGATCTTCGCAGCATATTCTTGATACTCAGCAGATGTTGGTAATCTACCTAAAATTGCAGCGATTGCAGCAAGTTCAGATGAAGCTAAAAATACGTTTGCACCATTACCTAAACGGTTCGGGAAGTTACGTGTAGAGGTAGACACAACTGTTGCTTGATCTGCAACACGTGCTTGGTTACCCATACATAGTGAACAACCTGGAGTTTCGATACGTGCGCCAACACGACCAAAAATACCGTAATAACCTTCTTCTGTAAGTTGGTCTTTATCCATCTTAGTTGGTGGAGCAACCCAAAGCTGAGTCGGTAATTGACCTTTAAAGCCATCAAGCAACTTACCAGCAGCACGGAAGTGACCAATATTAGTCATACAAGAGCCGATGAATACTTCATCAATTTTCTCGCCTGCAACATCAGAAAGAAGACGCGCATCATCTGGATCATTTGGTGCACAAAGAACTGGCTCTTTAATTTCGGCTAAATCGATATCAACTATATGAGCGTACTCAGCGTCTTTATCAGCTTCCATAAGTTCTGGGTTAGCTAACCACTCTTGCATTGCCGTAACACGACGTTCAATCGTACGTACATCACCGTAACCTTCAGAGATCATCCACTTCAGCATAACAATGTTTGATTCTAGGTATTCAGAAATAGATTCTTTAGATAACTTAACAGTACAACCTGCCGCCGAACGCTCTGCAGATGCATCAGATAATTCAAATGCTTGCTCAACAGTTAGGTGCTCAACGCCTTCAATTTCTAGTACTCGACCAGAGAATTCGTTAATTTTTCCTTTTTTCTCAACGGTTAATAAGCCTTGCTTAATACCGTAGTAAGGGATTGCATGTACTAGGTCACGTAATGTGATACCAGGCTGCATTTCGCCTTTAAAACGGACTAAAATTGATTCAGGCATATCAAGTGGCATTACACCAGTTGCTGCTGCGAATGCTACTGCACCCGACCCCGCTGGGAATGAAATGCCTAATGGGAAACGTGTATGTGAATCACCACCAGTACCGACGGTATCTGGTAATAACATACGGTTTAACCATGAGTGGATAATACCGTCACCTGGGCGAAGTGAAACACCGCCACGGTTCATGATGAAATCAGGAAGCGTATGGTGAGTATTTACATCAATAGGTTTAGGGTAAGCTGATGTATGACAGAAAGACTGCATTGTTAAATCTGCAGAGAAACCTAAACACGCTAAATCTTTAAGTTCATCACGCGTCATAGGACCGGTTGTATCTTGCGAACCAACAGTAGTCATTTTAGGCTCACAGTATTGACCAGGGCGAATACCTGCAACGTTACATGCTTTACCAACCATTTTTTGCGCTAGTGTGAAGCCTTTATCAGAAACTTCTGTTGCTGTTGGTACTTTAAATACATCAGTTGCACCCAAGCCAAGAGATGTACGCGCTTTGTCAGTTAAACCACGACCAATGATTAGTGGGATACGACCACCAGCACGAACTTCATCTAAAATTACCTCAGATTTAAGTTCAAAAGTAGAAATAATTTCATCAGTACCGTGACGCTTAACAACACCTTCGTAAGGGAAGATATCGATTTGCTCACCCATGTTAAGTTCATCAACATTTAATTCGATTGGTAATGCGCCTGAATCTTCCATTGTGTTGAAGAAGATTGGCGCAATTTTATTACCTAAACATACACCGCCAACACGCTTGTTTGGTACAAACGGGATATCATCGCCCATAAACCAAAGTACAGAGTTAGTTGCTGACTTACGAGAAGAGCCAGTACCAACAACATCACCTACGTAGGCAAGTGGTAAGCCTTTCGTTTTTAATTCTTCAAGTTGTGTAATTGGGCCAACTTCACCAGCTTTATCAGGTGTAATACCGTCACGCTCAATTTTTAGCATTGCTAAAGCATGCAATGGAATATCAGGACGTGACCATGCGTCTGGCGCTGGTGATAAATCATCAGTATTTGTTTCGCCAGTTACTTTGAATACCGTAACTGAGATTTTTTCAGCAACCGCAGGTTTATTGGTAAACCATTCTGCAGCAGCCCAAGATTCAATAATTTGCTTAGCGTATTCATTACCCGCTTTTGCTTTTTCTTCAACGTCATAAAATGCATCAAACATTAATAACGTATTTGCAAGACCTTTAACAACGATTGGCGCAAGCGCTTCTTCGTCAAGTAGCTCAATCATGGGGGCGATGTTGTAACCGCCAAGCATTGTGCCTAATAGTTCAGCTGCTTTTTCTTTTGAAATTAGTGGTGAAGTTGCCTCACCTTTAGCAACTGCGGCTAAAAAACCAGCTTTGATGTAAGCTGCGTCATCCACACCTGGCGGCACGCGATTTACTAATAAGTCTAAAATAAACTCTTCTTCACCTGCAGGTGGTGTTTTAACTAGCTCGATAAGATCAGCCGTTTGCTGAGCATCCAATGGCGCTGGTACGATACCTAACGCGGCACGTTCTTCTACGTGTTTACGATAATCTTCTAGCACAATATTGCCCTCTTGGTGACGTGAAAGTATTCAGTAATACGCGTTCTCGCGAAAAATTACTCAATACTTATAGTATTCTGACGATTAATTATAAAGCTTTTAAATATAGATGAAAGTCCATGCAATCAAGCAAAATTTTATACTCACTATAAATACTATGAATAGTCAAAAAGGAAAACACCATTCACATGAATGTTAATTAACTGCGAATCATTACTATTTTATTAGGCATAAAAAAACCCAGCATATTGCCGGGTTTTTAATAAATCAAATGCTATTAACGCTCAACTTTCACGCGTTCAATTGACTTAATGTGTGCTTCTACACGACGGTTTTCCGCGTGTGCAGCAGGTGTGTTGTCTGTATTTTTAAGACGCTCTTCGCCTAGACCAACAGTAGTAATACGATCTGCAGCAATGCCATCAGCAATTAGCTTAGCAGCAACTGCATCAGCACGCTTTTTAGATAACCACTTGTTGTAATCTGCTTTACCAACAGCAGAAGAATGACCTTCAAGTAATACTGTTGTATCTGTGTGCTCTTTTAAGAAGCCTGCAACTTTTTCAATACCGCTGTCATATTTGCCAGCAACAACCGACGCATTGTTAGGGAATGTTACTAACAAGCTCTTAGTTACTTCACGGTCTTCATATAGAGTACAACCTGTTCCATCAACAGCATCTGTCATTGGTGTGTTTGCACATTGGTCATCTGCATCAGGGATGTTATCACCATCGCTATCAACAGGAGCAACCGCTACAGGTACTACTGTAGCTGGAGCTGGAGCAGCTTTAACTGGCTCAGCTGCTGAACTTTGCTTACCAAATAAATAGCTAAGGCCAAGTTTAGCACCTACATCTGTGTAACCACGGTCAAGGCCTTGGTAAATAGATGTTTCAGCATTAAATGCGAAATTATCAGTGAAATAATGTTGGTAACCAGCACCCACATTAGCAAAAGTTAGGTTTTCTGTAATATCGATTTGTTTAAGACCGAAAATACCATAGAAAGGGCCGCCGTTGATGTGATAAAGACCATCAATACCTAAACGATCGCCGTCCATGCTTGTTGCGTTCATAGCAGGATTTACATTTGAAATGTCAAAATCCATATCAGCATATTCTAAGCGCGCGCTCCAGTAATCGTTAAAACGATAACCAATTTCCGCACCCCAACCAGTTGAATCATCAACGTTAGTACCTGCGCTACCACGGACATTTTCCCATGAAGCATCGTAATAATCGCCAAAAGCACCGATAAAGAAACCTTCTTTTTCAGCCGCGAAGCTTGAAGCGCTAGTTGCAGCTAGTGCTAAAGCAATAGTAAGTGATTTTAATTTCATTGTTTCCTTCCCATTTTCACAATTAAAATTGTAGCTAAGAAACCCTAGCTCAATAAGTTTGATTACAGAGTACCGTATCTTTAGTTAATCATTACTTAACAAAAACGTTTAAATGCATATATTTTGCAATTTAAATATTTATTAGAATAAAGCGCTCTACATTATAGTTCAGATAAAAGACTTTACCTAACTTACACATACATCGATTGTCAGCATTGTAATTGCTATCACTACTATTTCAGAAACAACGTTTCCAATATATTTGGCTTTAAAAATTTAAATGCTGAAGTTAATGGGTGCATTATATTGGTTAATTTTAAATCAACAAGTAGCTAAGCATATTTATTTCTTATAATTATTAATAAATAACAGCTTTTAACTAAAGATCTGGATGAATAAGTAGCATCAATTCGTTCGTATCCGTTCAATTTACGAACAGCGACAAATAACAATAATTGATGCTGTTATTATGTACCACAAAATGTTTGGTAATTAGTGTCCATATCGACAGGCGGTGAGTACCAAAATGCAGGGCTTGCCAACAATTGGTAAGGCGACCTCAAGGCCGTTAAATATTCATCTAACATGCTGCTTTCACCAGTACTTTCATACTGCTGTATTATGCTTTCAACGATATGATTACGCGGGATCAAGCGTGGGTTGGCTTGGCGCATCAGCTGATAGCTTTGCGTATTTGTTCTGGCTAACCACTTAATAGACCAACCAGCCAAGTCACTCGGAATAGCAGTCTGACCTTGCAGTGATTCTGTTAATGAGTCAAAAGTATTGGTGTAATCAAGCTGATGAGTTTTCAGTAAAGTTAATAACTCGGATACTAATTCAGCATCACCATCTTGATGACCATCAAAGCCCAACTTTTTCGCCCACATCTGTGTAAAAGCTTGATGAAACTGCTCAGCAAAACCATTTATTAATGGGCTTAGTAGCTCAACAGCCTGCTCTTCGTCATCGCTAATTAAAGGAATTAAACTTTCAGCTAAACGTGCACAATTCCAATTAGCAATATTAGGTTGATTGCCAAAAGCATAGCGGCCTTGGCGATCAATAGAACTAAATACAGTATCAAAATCAAACTGATTCATCATTGCACAAGGGCCATAATCGATGGTCTCACCACTGACGAGCGTATTATCAGTATTCATTACTCCATGAATAAAACCAACGCGCATCCAGCTAACAATCAGGCTAACTTGCTTTTCAATCACCGCACTTAAAAATGCCAAATAACGCGCAGAGCCCGTAGACTTTATCTCAGGATAATGACGCTCAATAGCTAAATCAGCTAAATTTTTTAAACCAGCAACATCACCTTGCGCAGCTAAATACTGAAACGAACCGACACGTATATGACTACTAGCAACGCGGGTAACAATGGCTCCTTGTTGTGGTGGTTGACGGTAAACTGTTTCACCACTGGCAACAACTGCCAAACAACGTGTCGTCGGTATGCCAAGCCCGTGCATTGCCTCACTCATTATATATTCACGTACCGCAGGACCGATTGCGCAACGGCCATCACCTCCACGTGAAAATGGCGTAGCACCAGAACCTTTGAGTTGAATGTCCCAAAGCTGTTGCTGCTGATCAGTGACAGCCCCTAATAAATGTGCTCGCCCATCACCTAAACGCGGTGAAAAATGTCCAAATTGATGCCCTGAGTAACCTAATGCCACAGCAGCAACATCGCTGTTATTAAGATTACCAGAAAAAATTACCGCACGTTCTGATGTGGCAACCTCAATATTAAGCTGCCTAGCTAACGTATCGTTCCACAGCAGTAAGTTTGGAGCAATAACAGCACTTGGCTGATCAGCCACAGCAAAATCATCAGCAATCTGGGTGTAACGAGCAACTAATTTCATAGTATTCCTTAGGCTTGGGTTGTTTGTATGCCAACGCGATTATCGCCCACGCTGTATGCAACTAACAAACTGAGCTCTTGAAGGCTTAATCCGCTTTGTTGCTGCAATTCATTAAAAAAATGTTGAGCGCTGGTAAGTGACTTTTTAGTTTGTAAACCGCCATCAATTATCTTATGAGCACGGAGATAACTTTCTACATCACGCGAGAATAAAAAAGTGTCTTTCCCTAAGGTTCGCAATGCATAAGGGCCGGTGTTACCACCTAAACGCGCCCCATGCTTTTTTAAATACCCCCACAAACCAATAATATCGTCGCTCGGCCAATCTGCAATAAACTGACTAAAACTGCCATGTTCACTTGCCACTTCATGGATCATATACGCATTTTCTGGGATCGTTTGCACTTTTTTAAAGTTACGAACGATTCGCTCATCGGTGGCTTTTTGCTCAAGCATATCTGGCGGCATCATTAATAATTTAGCCACACTAAAATCCCAAAATACTTCCCGAAAACCTGGCCATTTATTGTTGATCACTGACCAATAAAAACCACTTTGAAAAATTTTGCGGGTAAACTCTTCAAGCCATGCATCATCAGGTAAAGCAGTTAATTGCTTTGCATTTTGAGGGGCAACAAGTAAGTGCTGTAACATTACTTCGCTACCTTTTCGCTGTGCCGCTCGTTGATATATATCTTGAAATTTTTCCATTACTCACTACCACTGCTTGTTATTACGCTTACTGTAACGCTATTTACGTTGTAAAAAAATGTCAGGAGCACATTGCAGCTAAAAATAAACTTAAAAATATCCAGCCTTGACACCTAGACGGCTAAAATGCTTTAATCTTCCGTATTACCCCTATTAAAGGTGTGAGTTTTAAACGATAAAACTTGCACCATGGGCTAGAAGAGGTGCGTTATTCAGGTAACGTATGTGAGGAGCACACACTCCAGTGATCATACGTGAGGGGAATTAACGCCGAGAAGTAACACTTTTTGTGAAGTTTTACTTCGGGCGACTGGGTTGAATCCCAGCGACTGTCACCAATAACAGCTTGGCTGTTAAAATATTTGGTGGAGAGCTTCTGGTCTTAGCGTAATAAGGCCATAGCGCCCTATTATATTAAGCCCATTCGCTCTTCGAATTATTAGTTCGAACGACGTTAATGTGGCTCCAATCATAAAAGCTTATTAACTCCTCGAATCACTTATAAGTTCGTGAGAGATGATCAATAACTTCAATTTAAATGACTACCCTTTGTGGACGGCACTCGTCACGCCATTTACTGACGCTGGTGAAGTCGACTATGCCACTCTTGATCAGTTAGTTGCACAGCAGCAAGTGGCTAACAATGGTATTTTATTACTTGGTAGCACTGGCGAAGGCCTCGCACTAACACTCAAAGAGCAACAAGCGATTGTTGAACACGTGTGCCAATTAACGCCAACAGTACCACTGATGGTTGCAGTAGGCGGTATAAACCTAAAGCAACAAATTGCCTGGGTTGAATACTGTAATCAGTTACCCATTCATAGCTATTTACTGGGCACTCCCCTATACGCTAAGCCCGGCGTGGTAGGCCAAACACATTGGTTTGAAAGCTTACTTAATACCAGTAAACATCCTTGCATGCTTTATAACGTACCAGGACGCAGTGCTGTTGATATTCCATCGGCCGTAATTAGCAACTTGAAAGACCATAAAAACTTGTGGGCACTCAAAGAAGCCAGTGGCGACATTGCTAAATTTGAAGGTTTTAGAAAAGTCGCACCTAATTTAGCTATTTTTAGCGGTGACGATGCACTGATGCCTTACTTTGCCCAGGCTGGCGCAAAAGGTTTAGTCTCTGTGGCTGCTAATGCATGGCCTGTGCAAACCCATGAGTTTGTAAAACGAAGTCTCAGCGGTCAACACCCCAATTTATTTGCCGACTGGTCACAAGCCATTCAAAGCTTGTTTGCTGTCGCAAACCCTATCCCCGTCAAAGTATTGATGCATTTACAAGGGCGAATTAACAGCCCGTACTTACGTCCACCTTTGACGCATCTTGAGTTAACGCAAACTGATTGTATTAACAACGCAAACAACACCATTTTATCTTGGCATTAAATACAGGTTTTTATAATGAGCTGGTTAGAACTACTAAATAATTTAGAATCGGGCGCAGTGCGCGCAGCAACACAAGACGACAACGGCCAATGGCATGCTAACGTTGCAGTAAAACAAGGTATTTTAGAAGCGTTTAAAAATGGCACTAATACCGAATTTCCAGGTGGCTTTGTTGATAAACACAATTTAGCACCACAAGGTTTTGCAGCCGATGCAGGAGTGCGTATGGTACCTGGTGGCTCAAGCGTTCGCCGTGGCGCACACGTTGCTAAGGGCACGATTATTATGCCACCAGCATATGTAAACATTGGTGCGTTTATCGACGAAGGCACTATGGTTGATAGCCATGCGTTAGTGGGGTCGTGTGCGCAAGTAGGTAAAAATGTACATTTAAGCGCTGCAGTACAACTAGGCGGTGTACTTGAACCTATTGGTGCAAGCCCGGTGGTGGTAGAAGACGATGCATTCATCGGTGCAGGTTGCGTGATTGTTGAAGGCGTAGTAGTGAAAAAAGGCGCGGTGCTCGCACCAGGTGTACGCTTATCAGCAACTATTCCAGTTTATGACTGTGTTAATGAGCGCCAGCTGGCTAAAGGCGAGCCTATTCCTGAATACGCAATTGTTATTCCAGGCTCTCGTCCAGCTTCTAATACTTGGGCCCGCGAGCAAGGATTAAGTATGTCGTGTGCATTAATTGTAAAATACCGTGATGAACAAAGTGATGCATCATTGCTGCTTGAAGAGGTTTTACGTTAATGAGCTTTTTGAGCACGCCAGTTAAAACCGCCATTGATGAGCTATCAACTACGCTTGATACACCATTTTTTATTTACGACCTTGATACATTAAACGCACACTTAACGCGATTAGTGGCGCAAACTGAGGTAAAACTGTGGTATGCCGTAAAAGCTAATCCATTATCTAAAGTCATTCAAAGCTTAGATAACGTGGGTTTTAACTTTGATGTAGCAAGTAAAGGCGAACTTGAGCAAGTTCTGGCACAAGGTATTAACAGCGAGCGCGTGCTCAATACAGGGCCTGCCAAAAGCCCAAAACAAATTAAACACTTTATTGCGCGCGGCGTACGTACCTTTGTTGCCGAAAGCCTTAATCAAGTACGCTGGCTTAACGAGCAAGCAAGCTTACAAAACTGCCAGTTACAGGTATTACTGCGAGTGCAATTACGCTGGCCTGAAGGAGAAAAAAACCCACTTGGTGGCGATAGCCTTACTCCATTTGGTTTAGGTTGCGATGAATGGCAAGCGCTAAATACTAGCGACTACCCAGCGCTTAGCTTTGATGGCCTGCATATTTTTCAATGGGGCAACATGCTCAGCAGCGACAAGCTAGCTGAACTTTGGTCACAAATGATTGCACCGCTAACAAAGCTTGCCAACGACTTAGGTATTCACTTAAAAGTACTCGACTTAGGCGGTGGTTTAGGTATTCCTTACACTCTTGATGCACCAACCTTAAGTTGGGATGCGCTCATTGATGCATTAGCTGACATTAAGAATGCCGCAGGCGTACAAGAACTCTGGATGGAGCTTGGCCGTTATGCTGTGGGCGAATGCGGTCATTACGCAACACCTGTCGTTGAGCGAAAACTTAACTATGCCCAACAACAAGTGATCTTAAGCGGCGGTATTAATCATTTATTGCGCCCTGCAGTCACCAGCCAAGATTTCCCGGCACGATTATTACGAGACTCAACTGCTGCATACCAAACTATGAGCTTATATGGGCCATTATGTACAGCACTTGATTGCTTAGGTGAACACCAATTACCTAGTGATTTAAATGAACAAGACTGGCTGGTCTTTAGCCAATGTGGCGCGTACGGCTTTACCGAAAGTATGCCGTATTTTTTATGTCATGAGCTAGCCGCTGAATACACATTACAAAATGGCGAGCTTAACTGTATTCGCACAGCTGAAGATGCCAGCTACTACTTAAGGTAATTGAGATGAGTACGACTAAAGCTATAAGCCAAGAAAACATAGTAGTTGGTGAAGTTGCCAACGGCCTACCGCTCACAATTCCTGTCTATCGTTTAAAAGGCGATGGCACTGGGCCAAGTGTGTATGTGCAAGCTAATATGCACGGTGCAGAAGTACAAGGCAATGCGGTTATTTACCAATTACTTGAGCAGCTTAAGCATCTTGAACTCAAAGGCGATATCACCCTGGTGCCTTACGCGAACCCAATTGGTTGCAATCAAAAATCGGGCGAATTCACCCTTGGTCGTTTTGATCCAATCACCGGCACCAACTGGAACCGCATGTATCACTGCAATAGTAAGCTCGCGAGCCAATTTGCTGAGCAATATAGTGATGCCGATGAGCAAACCTTAAAAAGTGAGTTTAAAGCCGCACTGATTGATGAAGTAGACCAACAACTAAGCGGTCCAGCTTATCGCCTAACTACAGGCAAACGCATTGCACTTAACTTGCAAAAGTTGGCACACCAAGCTGATATCGTGCTCGACTTACACACAGGCCCCATTTCGAGTCAGCATTTATATTGCCCAGATTATGCCAAGGCCAGTGCCAACTACTTTAATATTCCTCATGTATTAATCATCCCTAATGATTTTGCAGGAGCAATGGATGAAGCAAGTTTTTGCCCATGGTGGCAATTAACCGAGGCATTAGCTCAACAAGGGCGTGAATTTAATGTTCAAGTTGAAGCTTTTACGGTCGAACTCGGCAGCCAAGAAAAAATCGATTTAACTGCGGCCCTTGATGATGCTAATAGTATTTTAAGTTACCTAAATCATAAGCAGGTATTCGTTGATGCCCCCTATCAGCCAAAAGTAATGAAGCGCTACGGCTGTGATTTAAATGATTACCTTGCTTACTATGCACCTATGGGCGGCATGGTTGAGTATATAGCGCCACTTGGCGGCCATATCAAAGCTGGCGAGCCGATTGCTAGAGTATTGCGAATGGAGCGCTACCTCGCAGAGCAACCATTACAAACCCTAACACTTGATTGTGACGCCATCGCGATTTTGCATTTTGCTTCAGCAAGCGTAAACCAAGGCACCGAACTATATAAATTCTTTACTAACGTATTTGAGCTTTAATTTTTATATCAAGCTCAACCCTTCTCATTGCGTGAGAGCACGACTATCCAATTGGAAAAAGTGCATTGAACAAGCGGCTTCGGCCGCTTTTTCTTTGTATTTATGGGCAAAAAGCGCCACAATCAACTAAGTTCAGTAACAATTCACTGATATTCAGTTAAAGTCTGCACTGAATAAAATATAATGAAAATCTATTTTCAGCTATTTTCTTGCACTGAAAATCACTCCATTATCATTTACTAATAACATACAACAGCTACTCTCTATTTGGCTTTATCAAAGGAAGAATAATGACTTGGCGCTACGGGTTCCTACTGACGACACTGCTTTCATGCACCGCATTTGCACAATCAGAACAAGCTGAAAAAACAAATGAACAAGACAATGATCTTGAGCTAGTAAAGCAATGTATTTTAAATGAAGCCATTGGCGGCAAAGCCGAAATGACACTAGCGCAATTACGTGAAAAATGTAGTTCTCTCGATGAAAGTAAGCAGATCACCGTACTAGATAAACGCAAAGCCCGTGAACAGGTCAGTGAAAAAAACCGAAATGTGATCACTCCACATAAACGTAATTATATATTACCGCTGTCGTATGTATCCAACCCAAATGCCAGACCTTTTGACAATCTTAATGACCTATCAGAAAACAACGAAGGCGAAACACTTGATAACTTAGAAATAAAATATCAGTTATCAATCAAAGTACCGTTATACAATGATTTTGCAGATAAAGACCAAGCTGTTTACTTTGGTTTTACACTGCAATCATTTTGGCAGTTTTATAACGACGATATTTCATCACCATTTCGTGAAACTAATTACGAACCCGAGATCTTTTGGGTTAATTATCTAGACCCCGAGCATGTTCTTTGGGGAGATGAAATGGCGATTGCGGTTGGTTTCGTGCATCAATCGAATGGCCGTAGCCAGCCTCACTCTCGTTCTTGGAATCGTATTTATGCCAATTTCGTTTGGGAAAATGATGGCTTTGTATTTAGTTTTAAACCTTGGTACCGCATCCCAGAAGATAGAAAAGAAGATCCTATGCAGGCTAAAGGCGACGATAACCCAGATATCTATAAATACATGGGTTACTTTGAATTTTCTGGCGCGTATAGACTAGATGATCATGAATTTAGCTTTATGACCCGCAATAATTTAAATTCAGATAACCGCGGTGCAATTCAACTGGATTGGTCATTTCCGTTATGGGGCCGACTACGAGGCTATGCCCAATACTTTAACGGTTACGGTGAAAGCTTAATAGATTATAACGCAGATATAGAACGTATTGGTGTGGGTATATTGTTAACTGATTTACTATAAAAGTTAAGGCCAAGCAATTGCTTGGCCTTATTTTTTGTTTGCTCTGAATTCTAACTACTTAATAATTTTAAATGTACCTTCAAACTCAGCAACCAGTAACTCACCATCGTAGATTTCCACTGGCACTACATAGCTCGCTTTGCCTTCTGACTCTAACTCGGCTAATTTACCTTTACAACCGCTTAAATCAACGCTGCCACGAGGGTCGTTATTAAGCGGTTTTAAATATTTAATATTAGCATCGGCTAACACTATATTACCTTCAAACCCGGCTTCTTTGAGTGCTAAATAAGTTGCGCCCCAGCCGGTTAACGTCGCTAAACTATAAATAGAGCCAGCAAACATAGTGTTATGCAAGTTTAAGTTCGCATTTAGATCTGCACTGGTGGTAAATTGCCAATCAGTGTAACTTTCAACTTTAATGCCCATAGCATCGCTGATCGGAATAGATTCGCGCCATGTATTTTGCAGAATTTGGGTCCAATTAGGATGACGGAACCAGCCTGGCTCAGACGGTTTTTGTTTCACCATTTTCCAGTGTTGTACATCATCGTAAGCTAAGTGAGCCTTTTCTTTTAATTCATAACCATGGCGCTTATAAAATTCTAATGCCCGTTCACGAGCGAATAAAACTAACTCATCGGCGTCTTGAGTCCAGGCTATTTTCTCAAGCTCATGCAATAAACGACTACCGATGTGTTGATTACGGTTACCTTCCGCAACCGCCATATAACGGACTTGCGCTTGTTGTTGATTATTAAAATGCAGTCGTGCAACACCTAACACTGCCCCCTCTTTATTTTTAATAAAGCGATGCTCAGCATCTTGCTCTAAATCATCCTGCTCAGAACCACGCGGTTCATTCCAAGGTGCGCGCAATACTTGCCAACGTAATTGATAATACGCTTGCCAATCTTCGCTACTTTGTGGTGTTGTCACCTGAAACATAATCACTCCTGTTGCTACCAAGGCCGCAAACGCTTGTTAATTCAAGATGCGTTTATCTAACTAAAAATGCGGTCAGTTATTATTTGCAAACTACCATACTCCATCTGATAAAAACTTGGAATACGACTTTGGTGAGCAACGCAAAATAACTGCTTTACCTGTAAAACTTGATAGACATATTGGCACTTTAGATTGACTCGTCTATGCTGATGTAACTATGGAACATTTTTTTGAAGACAACGGGGCAGTAAAGCACAGCTTTATCGAAGATTGTCACCGTATCGGGCAACTACTCTATTGGCACAAATATGGCGCCGATTGCATTCAGGTACGCCAACATAAGCAGTTACGTTGGTTATTGATCAACGAAACACTACAGTCAGTGGTCGAGAAAAGCAGCCCAAGCCATTTGCTGTTTCCACATTTACAATATTTAGCGCAATTATGGCAACCACTCTCAGCGCCAAACGCCGTACTTGAACTGGGCTTAGGTGGCGGTGCTATCCGCAATTACTTACAACACACCTACCCTGATAGTCAGCTACTCTCTGTAGAGAAAAATCCGAATATCATTCATTGCTATAAGCGTTTTTTTGGTGGTGAGCATGCATCGAATTTACGCTGTTTTGATGCTGAAGCTGTATTAGAGCATGGCCCACAATACGATTGGATCATTCTTGACCTATTTAGCCAATTAGATGCGCCGTTATTTTTATACAAACACCGCTTTTACGAAAAACTGCGCTGTGCTTTAACTAAAAATGGCTATTTGTTTATTAATTTTTTATCTCAGCATGATTCACAATTAAAGCAGTTAGAACATTTACTGATCACCACTTTTGGTAAAATACCTAGCATCGAAAAAATTCCAGGTTATGCCAACAACATCGTGGTGATCAGAAAATAACTGCTAGCCTTAACTACACTGTTAAATTAAATGTCACCGGCCCATCATTACATAAACTTACTTGCATATCCGCAGCAAATTGTCCTGTTGCTACGCTTAAACCCATAACTCGAGCTTGGCTAACAAAGTATTCGTATAGCTCATTAGCCTGTGCAGGTGTGGCTGCTGATGAAAAGCTTGGGCGCATGCCTTTTTTAGTATCTGCCGCCAGAGTAAATTGCGATACCACCAATAACTCACCTTGAATATCTTGCAGGCTTAAATTCATTTTGTCGTTTTCATCGCTAAATACGCGGTAATTACTAACTTTATGTAGCAGCTTATCAGTGCTTTGTTGATCATCATGCTTTTCAACCCCAAGCAACAATAAAAGCCCCTGCTCAATTTGACCAATTACCTGACCATCCACTTCAACTTTTGCGTGTTTTACGCGCTGAATTAATCCTTGCATCTATTCCTCGATAATTTGATACACATAAGATCGGCTGCACGCCGCACTGCCGCTAAATATACATTACTATCAACACCATGCCCAACACCATCTAAAATAAGTAACTGTGCGTTGAGTTGCTCAGCTAAATGCTGTACGGCATTAAAACGACACACTAAATCATGCCTGCCATGAATAAACCAAGTAGGAATTTTACTAATTTTTTTATAGTGTTCACCAATGAAGTTATCAGTAATAAAACACTGAGCAGTAAAGTAATGGACCATTAAACGCGCCATATTAAGCCCCAACTGTGGTGAACTTAACCCCCATTGATGTTGCTGTTTACCATGGCTTAATACGTTTTCCCATTGGCACCATAATTTAGCAAAGTGATTTGCATTAATTTGATTATCATCATTTAATTGCCGCCGATAAAACGCAAAAATGCTGGCAACATCAGGTAAATCCTGAGAAAAACGCGCATATAATTCAGGATAAAAATGTGCAGCAGCACCATGACGACTATATAGCCACTGAAAATCGGCTGAAGTAGCCAAAAACGTGCCTCGTAAAATTAACCCATGTACATGTTGAGTGTATTCAATGGCATACAGCAAACACAGAGTTGCTCCCCACGAACCACCGCTTAACACCCACTTTTCTAGTCCTAAGTAAGTGCGTAAATAATCAAGGTCAGCGACCAGTTCTGAGGTTGTATTAGCGCTTGTTAGATGAGGAGTTGATTGCCCGCAGCCGCGTTGGCTATATAAAATAATACGATAACGGGTAGGATCAAAGAAACGGCAATTATCAGCATGCAAACCCACGCCGGGCCCGCCATGGCAAATTACCACCGGCAGGCCAGCTGGATCACCGTACTCTTGTACATGAATTTGGTGCCCACTTCCCACACTCAAATGAAAATCATGGTATGGGGTAATATTTGGATATAACTGCATAATGCCGACTCTCCTATCAGCGATGCAGTGAATTACTTATTAGCATCGCCCTCATCAAGGATAATATCAGATGTACCTTCGATATTTTTAGGGCCAATACATACTGTAAACTCTGCACCGAGTAACACAACCACCCACGACAAATACACCCACACAAATAAAATTGGAATAGTTGCCACCGCACCATAAATCACTTCGTATGAAGGAAAGTGACTGATATAAAGCGCAAAACCTTTTTTAGTTAATTCAAACAACAAGGCTGCAAATAAAGCACCTGGTACTGCAGCTTTAAAAGATACGCGAGTATTAGGCACTAAAGTATAGAGCATAATAAAGCCAGCCATAGAAATTAAATAAGGCAGTAATTTTAATAAAAAGCCACTAAAGCCCGGAATCCCCTGATCGGCAAATGATACTAACGACACAATATATGAAGTAACCCCAATACTTGCGCCTAATAACAATGGCCCTAAACTCAACACCATCCAATATACCGCGAAAGAAATCATCATTGGTCGCTTGGTTTTAATCCGCCAAATTCGATTCAGCGTCGCATCAACATTACGGATCAGTAGCAATGCTATCGCTGCAAGAAA
This sequence comes from Pseudoalteromonas sp. SG44-17, assembly GCF_014164235.1. NCBI lineage: Bacteria > Pseudomonadati > Pseudomonadota > Gammaproteobacteria > Alteromonadales > Pseudoalteromonadaceae > Pseudoalteromonas > Pseudoalteromonas sp. SG44-17. The sequence continues at coordinate 18,580 of NZ_JACJEV010000016.1, forward strand.
ACCAATACCTACAGCAGTCATTTGATTCGCATTACCTGCAAAAGACGTTATATGCTCTTTAATTACATCTGATGAGGTAGGCACAAAGTTAGTAAATAAAAAGTTTTCAATAGCAATACGGGTATCTTCAAAGCCAGGAAAAGCCGAGAAAATAGCCACGCCAACTGCAATTAAAGGAACCAATGAAAGTAAGGTTACATAGGCTAAATAACCAGCATTTACAGTAATTTGGTCGTCAATGCAGCGATTAATATACTGCATCCACCACGTTGGCTGCTGACGTATAAGTACCCTCAACTGCTGTTTATAATGTGCGACCTTTTCATTCATAAAGTTAACTTTCTGCTAAAATAGTTTTGATTATCATAGCAATCCACCACATAATTTACAGCACTAACGGATTTAAAAAGGGATCTCGATGAAAAAACTGACTTTACTCAGCGCACCAATATTGGCCTTATCATTGGCTTTATCTGGCTGCCAATCTGCATATTACTCGGCTATGGAATCAGTTGGTGTGCATAAGCGTGACATTTTAGTGGACCGCGTAGAAGCAACTAAAGAGTCTCAAGAAGAGTCTCAAGAGGAATTCCAATCTGCACTTGAACGTTTAACAACATTGATTAACTTTGATGGTGGAGATGTACAAGCAGCCTATGACCAACTCAATGATGACTACGAATCTAGCCTTGCGGCTGCTAATGACGTTACAAATAACATCAACAAAGTTGAAGATGTAGCTGAAGCATTGTTTGAAGAATGGAGCGATGAATTAGAACAATATTCTAACGCTTCACTTAAACGTGAAAGTAATAAAAAGCTCACCGCAACCAAACGTGACTTTGATAAACTGTTACGCTCTATGCGTAATGCTGAAAGCAAGATGGAGCCGGTACTGTCATCACTGCATGACAATGTTTTATACTTGAAGCATAACCTTAATGCACAAGCTGTATCAGCCATTCAAGGTGAATTCACTAATCTTAAGCGCGATATAAAAGTGTTAATGGATGACATGAACAAGTCGATTGCTGATTCAAATAAATTTATTGAGCAAATGAGTAAAGCAGGCTAAATCAGCCTGTGAGTTTGCCTGTCACTTATCAAGAGCGCTAGTTTGCTAGTCGCAGAGTAATCAAAGCCTACATTTATGTAGGCTTTTTTGTTGTTATATCTTGTTACTTTTTAAGTGTTATTTCATCTGCTATTTTTGCTACACTTTTACCTAATTAAAATTATAAAAACATTAAACAATGAAAATACGTGCAGCTAGTTTAATTATCGCATCAAGTTTATTAGCTGCGTGTAGCACTGCCAATAATGTGCAAAGAATTGCAGGCGCTGATACTGTTGTGCCACTTCATCAAGAGGGTGAGCAGGCTGGGCGCTACCACAACCTCTATCCAGGGAAAAAAAACTATCCGATTAGCTGCGAAAGCGATTGTTACCCAAGTAATGCTAACTTGGTATGTGAAACTCCGGGTGAAAACTGCCTCTATCAAGGCGCGCAACTAGCACCACAACTAAATACCGGCTACACAGTACGCTGGCTCGGTCACGCCGGGTTTATGATCAACACTCCTAACGGCCAGCAAGTTGTATTTGACCCAGTAAAAGAGCAATTTGACTCCCCTGTTGATTTAGCTTTTCGGCTGGCATCTGGGTTTTATCGTAAACCTGGCGATTGGCTTAGCGAAAGCGAACTTAACAATCTAGACGCAGTAATTTATTCTCATATCCATTACGATCACTTCAATAAAGCAGACATTGAAAGCATAGGTAATAAACCTCGCTACTTAACACCACTTGGTATGGCAGATAACTTTCCTACCGGTGGTTTTAATATTAGCGAAATGGCGTGGTATGCAAAAACTAAAATTGATGATTTAACCATTCATGCGCTACCTGCGCATCATTTTAGCAGTCGTGTGTTAGTGCCCTTTATTTACGAAGATAACGATAAAGATTTATGGAATGGCTGGTTACTTGAGCAAAATGGCAGCACTTTATTTTTTGCAGGCGACACAGGCTATTCAAAACACTTTAACGATATACAGAAAAAATATGGCGCTATCGATGTGTGCTTAATGCCAATCGCCTCGTACTACCATGAAGAAAACGGTAACTGGTATCGTTATGTACATACTACTCCTGAGGATGCCTTAACAGCCGCACAGGAGCTTAACTGTAAAGTTATGATACCTTGGGGCTATGGCAACTCAAGTTGGAAGATGGGCGATCACAGCAGCCATTCTGCATTGCTGCGCTTATTGCATATGTATGATGAAATGAAGTCACAAATCCCGCTGTATATTTTAAATGAAGGGCAAAGTGTCGCACTATAAAACGACACTTGGATACTGATACGATTGCTCTTCAGTCTTGCATTCATCATCACCGAGGGAGCGATTTATTGGCCCAAGTAACATACTAAAAAAACCATTAATTATATTCGCTGTTTGGTGTGTCTCTGAGCTATCAAGCGAGTGGTTCTGCACTTGCCGTTGCTGACTTTGTGCACTACCAACAACAAAGTCACAACCCGAGCTCATTACTTGCGACGAAGTACAGCCAGATAACAACATAGCCACAATCAACAACAATACGTTAGCCACAATTATTCCTTTTATATTAATTCTAGTAGTGCCATTACTTTACCTGTTAACTGAGCGAGAAAATGTAAAAAACTGTATTCACTTACGATCCATTACTATCACTAATTTTATACCTGAACATTCTGTCTGTTGTTTTCAATTTTTGTTTCAGTCACTATTGAACCACAAACAAAATAAGAAACTTTGAGAATTAGATGAAAACAGCCGCGCTTACCTTAGGCCTATTAATGAGCAACGCCGCTATGGCTATCGATGTAGAGCATACAGCAACACCAATTACTATTGACGGTGTATCTGAAAGCGCATGGGACCAAGCAAAATGGCAGCCTATGCCTTTTCTTATGGATGGCACCTTGCCTGACTCAGATAAAGACTTTAAAGGCCGCTACAAGTTACTTTGGGATGAAAACTACCTGTATTTACAAGCCGATATTGTGGATGATGTACTAATTGATACCCATCCAGATCCTACCGATAAGTACTGGGACGATGATGCCTTAGAAGTGTTTATTGATAGCGACGCATCTGGCGGTAACCATCAGTTCAATCATACTGCGTTTGCCTATCACATTGGTCTTGATAACCAAGCTGCCGATTTCGGAGCTGATAAAAAACCCCATTTATACACAGATCATTTAATCAGCCACTGGCAACGAAACAGTACCGCCCCATATAACATCACATGGGAAGTAGCCATTAAGCTCTACCCGAATGATTTCCAAGAAGGTGTGCCAAACACCCCGCTTAAGTTAACGGCAAAGCAAGTAATCGGCTTTATGCTCGCCTACTGCGATAACGACGGCAGTAAAATTCGTGAGCACTTTATGGGTTCGCATGAAGTACAACCCGTAAATGGCAGCCGCAACCTAGGCTATATCGACGCCAGCGTATTTGGAAAGGTTACGTTATTACCGAAAAAGTGATGGAGGTTAGCCGCCAGGTTGGAGTGAGCGAAGCGAAACCCAACCAAAAATACACTCCCAATAAACGCAGGAGCTTTGCATTATCTGTTGTTTCAGCCTTTCCTCATTCACTTCTCTTTGTGCAAAAAATCTTTAAGTGAATTATTCACAAAGAGGATAAGAGGCGCTGCGCTTTTAGAGGAAAAAGATTATTCCCAGAGATAGATTATGTTGCAAGATTTTTTGAAATCTAGCGACTACCTAATGAATCATTTCATAATAAACATAATATCAACAGCAACGATTGCTGGATTTGATTAAACTTTACTGTTTCTGTGCACCCTCTTGGTGATGAGAACGCTTTTAACCTAGATCCTAGCACCTCTAACCTAGCAGCTATTATTGACAGCTTGTCGCTTACAGCTCTTTTGTTTTCACCCACAAAAAAGCCGCTGTATTTTGCAATACAGCGGCTTTTAAAATCAGCTTAATTTATAAGGTGATTATCCTTTAGGCGCACGACCAGCACGTTTACGTTCGTTTTCTGTAAGATGACGCTTACGGATACGAATGTTTAGTGGTGTTACTTCAACTAGCTCGTCATCATCGATGAACTCAAGCGCTTGCTCAAGTGAGTAGTTTAGGTGCGGAGAAAGCGTTTGCGCTTCATCAGTACCAGATGCACGTACGTTAGTTAACTGCTTGCCTTTAAGGGCGTTAACTGTAAGGTCGTTATCACGGTTATGAATACCGATAACCATACCTTCGTATACTTCAACACCGTGACCGATGAATAAGCGACCACGTTCTTGTAAGTTGAATAATGCGTTAGTAAGTGCTTTACCTGTTGCATTTGCAATCATTACACCGTTCTTACGAACACCGATCTCGCCACCTTTGTGCGGACCGTAATGGTCGAAAGTATGGTACATAAGACCAGAACCTGATGTAAGCGTCATGAAATCAGTTTGGAAACCGATTAAACCACGACTTGGGATCATAAAGTCTAAACGCATACGACCTTTGCCATCTGGCGTCATATTTGTTAGTTCGCCTTTACGAAGACCAATTTGCTCCATTACAGAACCTTGGTGCTCATCTTGACAGTCAATTGTTACTGTTTCAAACGGTTCTTCTAGAACGCCATCAACAGTACGTAAGATTACTTCTGGACGAGAAACAGCTAGCTCGTAACCTTCACGACGCATGTTTTCGATTAAGATACCTAGGTGTAATTCACCACGACCAGATACACGGAAGCTATCTGGGCTAGCAGTATCTTCAACGCGAAGTGCTACGTTGTGTACTAATTCTTTGTCTAAACGCTCACGGATATTACGTGACGTTACAAACTTACCTTCTTTACCACAGAAAGGTGAGTTATTTACAGAGAATGTCATTGTTACAGTTGGCTCATCAACACTTAGTGGTGGTAATGCCTCAACGTTGCCAGGGAAACAAACTGTATCAGAAATCTTAAGCTCACCAATACCTGTTACTGTTACGATGTTACCAGCGTAAGCTTTATCAGTTTCGATACGCTCAAGGCCTAGGTAGCTTTGTACTGCGCCAATTTTACCATTACGTTTAGTACCATCGGCACTGATAATAGTAACTTGTTGGTTAGGAGCAACAGAACCACGTTTGATACGACCGATACCGACTACACCAACATATGAGTTGTAATCAAGTTGCGAAATCTGCATTTGGAAGTCACCTTCAGGATCTGCATCCGGTGGTGATACTTCGTCAACGATCATCTTGAACATAGGTTCCATGTTGTCTGATGGCTCGTCTAAATCTAATGTTGCCCAGCCGTTAATTGCTGATGCATAGATTACTTTAAAGTCTAACTGTTCGTCAGTTGCGCCTAGGTTGTCGAATAAATCAAAGATTTGATCCATAACCCAATCAGGACGTGCACCTGGTTTATCAATTTTATTGATAACAACGATTGGCTTTAAGCCTTGCGCGAATGCTTTTTGCGTAACGAAACGCGTTTGTGGCATTGGACCTTCTTGAGCATCAACAAGTAGTAATACTGAGTCAGCCATCGAAAGTACGCGTTCAACTTCACCGCCAAAGTCGGCGTGTCCAGGGGTGTCTACGATATTGATATGGTAGTCATTCCATGAAATGGCTGTGTTTTTCGCCAAAATGGTAATACCACGTTCTTTCTCAATGTCGTTTGAGTCCATCACGCGCTCTTCGTTACCGCCGCGTGTTTCTAATGTACCTGATTGCTCAAGTAGTTTGTCAACCAATGTTGTTTTACCGTGGTCAACGTGCGCGATAATCGCTATATTTCTTAACTTTTCGATGCTCATATTTTTACTCAGAGAAATTAAATTCTCATTGATCCTGCAAGATCTACGCACTCATCTGCGTTTTCACGAGATGTCCCAGCATAGGATTTAAAAGGGCGCATATTATCCCTTATTAATGACATGGATGAAAGTTTATCCAATATATATTTCAAAACTTTCTTTATACTTGCAATAAGTATCTGTTTTATATATGACATTTTAATTAATTTAATTTTTCAATTTGTCACTATTTTGCTCATTCCTAGCTATTATTGTCATAATTTGGCAGTATTTGGTGAGTAAGTTAGCTTTATGTTGGTGTTTATAATCTATACAATTTAGCGCCAAAGAGAAGTGACCACACTGACGCACCAAAATGATCACAAGCCGATCCAATATGGTGCAAAACATATAACAGCTGGATGTATAACTTATTTTTTAACTTTAAAAAACAATGCACTATAAAAATGGCATAAAAGCCGCTTACTATAAAAGCAAAAGCAATTATGCAGCAAAATAAAACCCAACAGTTGGAGGACACATGTCACAATCGGTTTTAGATTTTATTAAAGAAAATGACGTTAAGTTCGTTGATTTACGCTTTACTGATACCAAAGGTAAAGAGCAACATGTTTCTATTCCTCATCACCAAGTAGATGAAGATTTTTTTGAAGACGGCAAAATGTTTGACGGTTCTTCAATTGCTGGTTGGAAAGGCATTAATGAATCAGACATGGTATTACTACCTGTTGCTGAGTCTGCTAAATTAGACCCTTTCACAGAAGAAGCTACTTTAATTTTACGTTGTGATGTTGTTGAACCTGGCACATTACAAGGTTATGAGCGTGATCCTCGTTCAGTTGCTAAGCGCGCTGAAGAGTACATGCGTTCGACTGGTATTGCTGATACCGTGCTATTTGGTCCTGAGCCAGAGTTCTTCGTATTTGATGACATCAAATACAAAACTGATATGTCAGGTTCAATGTACAAAATTGATTCTAAGCAAGCAGCTTGGAACTCAGATAAAAGCTACGAAGGCGGCAACACTGGCCATCGTCCAGGCGTGAAAGGTGGTTATTTCCCTGTTGCTCCAGTTGATGATTTCCAAGATTGGCGTTCAGCGACGTGTTTAGTTCTTGAAGAGCTAGGTCAAGTTGTAGAAGCGCATCACCACGAAGTGGCTACAGCTGGTCAAAACGAAATCGCAACTCGCTTTAACACTATGGTATTAAAAGCGGATGAAATCCAAGAAATGAAATATGTTATCCATAACATGGCTCATTTATATGGCAAAACAGCTACCTTCATGCCTAAGCCAATCGTTGGTGACAATGGTTCTGGTATGCACTGTCACCAGTCTTTAGCTAAAGACGGTGTTAACTTATTCGCAGGCGACAAGTACGGCGGTCTTTCTGAAGAAGCGCTTTACTACATCGGTGGTATTATCAAGCATGCTAAAGCAATCAATGCTTTTGCAAATGCGTCTACTAACTCGTACAAACGTTTAGTACCAGGCTTTGAAGCGCCAGTAATGCTTGCGTACTCTGCACGTAACCGTTCTGCATCAATCCGTATCCCAGTGGTTCCATCAGAAAAAGGTCGTCGTATCGAAGTACGCTTCCCAGATCCAACAGCTAACCCATACCTTGCTTTCTCTGCAATGCTTATGGCTGGCCTTGATGGTATCAAAAACAAGATCCACCCTGGCGATGCAATGGATAAAGATTTATACGACTTACCAGCAGAAGAAGCAGCAGAAATCCCAACAGTTGCAACTTCACTACAAGAAGCGCTTGCGTCTCTAGATGCTGACCGTGAGTTCTTAAATCAAGGTGGTGTATTCACTAACGATTTAATCGATGCTTACATTGCGCTTAAGTCTAAAGAAGTTGAAAAGCTTAACATGACGACTCACCCTGTTGAGTTCGAAATGTACTACAGCTGTTAATTAGGCTGTAGAAAAATTATCTTATAGATAATATATGTGTGTTCTCAAGGCCCGTTCTGCGGGCTTTTTTTATGGCTAATTTTCCCATTCTCCACTAAAGTTTAATTAGTGCAAAAAATGCAAGGTGACAAGGTGAAAAAGACGCTTTTATTACTAGTAACTCTGATTTTAATCAGCTTTTATGGCTATTCTGGCGATAAAAAAATTTATTCTTGGAAAGATAAAAATGGCGTATCAGTATTTTCAGATACTCCTAAACCAGGTGCGCAAGAAATCAAGCTCACCAATCAAAGTTTGTCGATGCCGACTGTTGATACAAGCATTTTAGATGAACAGCAACCAGCGGCTGTGAAAAGCTATAAAGCGGTTATTTCTTCCCCTGCCGATCAAGGCACTGTTCGTGAAAATACCGGTTCAGTGTATGTAACTAGCCGTATAACACCACGCTTTGAGAATGGTTTTAAAATTCAACTACTAGTTGATGGCGCACCGTACGCAGAACCTAGCAATATCAGTACTTTTGCTCTGCGCGAGGTAAACCGTGGCGAACACACATTGCAACTGAAGCTATTTGATCCACAAGGCTCTGTTGTCTCTGTTAGTCCAGTGAGCACATTTTATATGCATAGAGCATCGTCTTTATAAAAACCATGTATTTCTATCAAAGACCATAATTTACTTAAAATATTTGTGCTAAGCTGCTAATAATCATCAACGCACTAAAATGGTGCAACCATGCCCGATAATAAAAATTTTAACCCTGAGTTACTAACTAGCATTTGGCAAAACCTGTCAACGGCAGTGATCTTACTTGATCAACAATTCACCCTTATTTACGCTAATAATAGCGCCAGTGAACTGTTAGGATTAGGCCCTAAACGTATCCTCAATCAACCGTTTGACAGTCTTTTTAATTACCATTCCATTGACCTTAAACGCATTGCACAATACTCTTTGGTAGATGGTGTAGATTGCCACCAGCACAGAGCTGACGTGGTTTTTGTTGATTCTCGTCATGCCAAACTAGCAATTAGTTCGCGTCGCGTGAAGTTACAAAATGAGTATTTTATTTTATTCGAGTGTCGCCAAACTGATGATGAAATTCGCCACGATCAAGCTTCTAATCAAATGCATCAATATCAAGCAGCACGTAACCTAATTAGAGGGCTTGCTCATGAAATCAAAAATCCTTTAGGCGGAATTCGCGGAGCGGCGCAATTATTGCAGTATGAGGTTGATCAGCAAGAACGGGATGAATGTGCAGAATTAATTATTGAACAAGCCGATCGCTTACGAGAGCTTGTTGACAGGCTACTGGGCCCGAATCAATTACCACAAAAGTCATACGGTAATATTCATCAAACCTTAGAGTCTGTAATTAAACTAAGTACATTAGATAATTGCGCCAATATTAGCTTGGAAAAAGATTACGACCCAAGTATACCTGATGTCTATATTGACCAAGGTAAAATTCAGCAAGTAGTACTTAACATCGTTCGAAATGCACAACAAGCGTTAGTCGGTGGTGGCGTGATAAAAATTAAAACACGTATTAATCACCAGCAACGTCGCCCCGGAAAAGCCCCTAAAAAGGCACTGCTGATCCAAATTTCAGATGACGGACCAGGTATCGATTCCAGCATCAAAGAGACATTATTTTACCCGATGATCACCAACAAAGAAGGTGGTTCTGGCTTAGGTCTCTCGATTGCACAAACCTTGATCGATCAACACAACGGCTATATAGAATGCGATAGCTGGCCAGGTCATACAGAGTTTAATATATATCTGCCTTTTGCGGATTAATCGGTTTTTGGAGTTTGCATGAAAACAGTTTGGCTGGTTGATGATGATGCATCTATTCGCTTTGTACTTGAAAAAGCACTAACTCGCGCAGGATTTAATGCTGAAAGTTTTTCTAATGCACAAGACGTGCTGTCAGCATTAAAGTTTAGCCAACCTACGGTACTGGTGTCTGATGTACGTATGCCTGGTATGGATGGTATGGCATTATTAGAACTGATCGCTGAACAAAACCCAGGCTTGCCAGTGATCATCATGACTGCGCATTCAGATTTAGATTCAGCGGTAAATGCGTTTCAAAAAGGTGCTTTTGAATACCTAGCCAAACCATTTGATTTAAATGAAGCAGTTGCGTTAGTAGAAAGCGCGTGTCGCGCTAACTCAACTAAAAAAGTAAAACGTAAACCCGCACCACCTAAAAGTGCCCATATCATTGGCGAAGCGCCAGCCATGCAGGAAGTATTTCGGGCAATAGGTAAGCTGTCAGCATCAAGTATGAGCGTACTTATCAATGGTGAATCTGGTACCGGTAAAGAATTGGTAGCCAGTGCTTTACATAACCACAGCCCACGCAAAGAAAACCAGTTTATTGCCTTAAACATGGCAGCTATTCCAAAAGAGTTGGTTGAATCAGAGCTATTTGGCCATGAAAAAGGCGCTTTTACTGGTGCTGATAGCGTACGTAAAGGTCGCTTTGAGCAAGCCAATGGCGGTACGCTATTCTTAGATGAGATTGGTGATATGCCGCTGGATGTACAAACCCGTTTGCTGCGTGTTTTAGCTGATGGTGAGTTTTACCGTGTTGGTGGCCATCAAAGTATTAAAGTTGATGTCCGGATCATTGCCGCGACTCACCAAAACCTTGAAGACTTAGTAAAACAAGGCAAATTCAGAGACGATTTATTTCATCGCTTAAATGTTGTGCGCCTGCGCCTACCTGCACTGCGTGAACGTACCGAAGACATTGAACGCTTAGCACAGCATTTTTTACATAAAAGCGCCAAAGACTTACAAGTCGAAAGCAAAATTCTCAGCTCAAAAGCCACCGACTTACTACGCTTGTTCAACTGGCCTGGCAATGTTCGTCAACTAGAGAACACCTGCCGCTGGCTTACCGTTATGGCTCCCGGCGAGCTTGTGAGTGAGCAAGACTTACCTCCAGAGATCTTAGCAATTGACGAGACTCAACAAGAGGGTGATTGGCTTGATGCCTTTCAACAATGGCTTAATCTAGAGCTTAAGCAAGGTAAAGAAAACATCTGGCCTAATGTACAAGCGCAATTAGAAACCCGCCTAATTAAAACCGCATTGGCAAACTGTGCAGGACATAAACAAGAAGCCGCAGTAAAAATAGGCTGGGGCCGCAATACATTGACCCGTAAATTAAAAGAGCGCAATATCAACTAACTTCCCTGCTCAAACGAAGGAAAATAAGTTGAAGTTAATCGAGCATATTCCATTAATAAAGCAGATGGAGATACTTAATAGGCTGAGTTTTTTTAGAGAGTTCAGCCTCAATGAGCGCCAAGTATTACTGGAGTCATTCAGTCACTTATACTTGATCAATAAAGATCGCTTTGTGTTTAAGCAGTTTGATAACGACAAACAACTGTATATCGTGCTCAGCGGCGCTATTGTGGTATTTAAACATAGTCATTTGATGGATTTAGGCACCATTGAACCCGGCGAATTTATTGGTGAAGGTGCGTTTATAAATAACCGCGAGCACAGCACCAGTGCTCGTGCTAAAAGCGATACCATAGTACTGGCGATTACCAGCGAAGCACTAATACGTTTACCAAATGTGATCCGCGAAAAAATTAAAGACCGCATTATCGAAGGGATGAGTAGACGTATTACTAAATTAAGCGATTACCTCGAGTCACGCGGCTAATCCATATACACAACCTGTAGCGAACAGTTTAACCATTGCGGACTCTCAACATGCGCAGTATAACGAAATGTATCTGAGGGTTTTTCACCAAAAGGCGTTGCAACCAAAGGGGTTGAATGCGTGTATGACTGCGAAATATTTCTATAATTGATGACTAAATAATTTTCATAACGCTGCCAAACTAACTGAGCGCGGGCACCATTTAGTAAAGTAAACTCAACCAAGTTATCAAAAAATCTGACTTTAAGGTTATTGTAGCGGTCTTCAACGCAACCAGTAGTACGCAGCTGTTGCGGCACGTCAAAACCTTGCTCTATTTGCTCACCACGTAAGTAAAAGCCAATATTGCCATCGCTATAATGATGATTAGCCACCGACACATAATTAAGCTGCGGCTGATAACCCATCGCTTGCATAATATTGGCAAGTTGCTCTGTTTCAGAAGTCAGTATTTTATCTTCTGAGGTTAATAATGTCGCAGCACTAAACTCTTTGGGTACTGGCAGTTCAGTAAATTGAAAAGGCAAGGTCTGCTGTTGTAGTTGCTCTGTCAGTTGTTGTTTTTGCAAAACAGTTAAACCCTCCGTATAGACATACACTGTAGGGTGCTGACAGGCTGTTAGAAATAACAACATGCCAATTAAAATGCCATATTTCATAGTCACCTCGAATAGATTACAAATGTAGTCTATTCGAGGTGACTATTTATAGCAAGTTAATTCACTTGGCTATTGAGCCAAGCATCCACGCTTTTACGGGTATATAAAACATCCTTAAACAAGCGGTGTCGTTGAAACTCAAGTAGTTTTTCTTTGCTATTTTCACCACAACTTAATTGGCTGTGATTGTCGTTAAAACGTGAAATAAGCGAAAAGCCTCGCTCTGGTTGTTGCGATGCTTTCTTTACAACCTGATTAAGCCGCGCACGCACATCATCTGCGGTCATAAAGTCAGAACCCTCTAAACCCATTAGCTCTTTTTTCATGGCTAGTCTTACGCCCATGTTAAATCTCCAGTACTGCGGCATTTGTAATAAAATGACCAACTAAATATCGAATTCGATTCGAACAGCAAATTGTAGGCCAGCTTTTCACGCGGATACTACGCTTGAATTACTACCGTTTTTTTAAAGACGGTATAAAATTCGAGATAGTTTCAGGTTAATTCTATTTAATGCCCTGTAGACTTTAGGCTGCTTGATGCAAAAGTCGCGCACAGCCTTTATACTACAGGCTGTGCCCTACCTTAATGAGATCAAACATGAACGACGAATATATTGAAATTGAATTAGAAGAAGAGCCAATTGAGCTATGCAAACTCTTAAAAGTTCTTGATTTAGTCGAAGGTGGCGGCCAAGCCAAAAACCTTATCACTGAAGGTTATGTTGGCGTTAACCATGAAATTTGTACAATCAAGCGGAAAAAATTATACAGTGGCGACATTCTTGAATTTGATGGTGAGCAATTTCAACTGACATTAAGCGAAAGTGCTATTCCAGCAGAGCGCCCTGTTACATCAACGCAACCTGAACCACAACAAAGTGCAGAGCCTGCTACTAACGCGCCTGCTAAAGCTAAGCGTAAACGTACCAAAAAACCAAAAGTGGATGAAAAAACAGGCCGTCGCCCTATTTCATTCGGCTAATCCAATTTAGACTACGTGCAACTTGTAAAAGTAGCCGTAGTCGCCTTTAATAACTTTTTAAATAATAGTTTAAAAGGTAATGTATGACTCCTCCGCACTGGTTAAAATCTGTCGCTTGGGCAGCCCTTATTTGGAACTTTCTTGGGGTAATTGCATTCATTATGCAAATGCTCATGACTCCAGACATGATAAGTATACTCCCTATAGAACAACAAGCTGCATATTCAAATACACCAATTTGGTCAACTATTGCATTCGCTACCGCGGTTTTTGGTGGAGTCTTAGGCTGTATTTTATTATTACTTAAAAAAGCCATTGCTCGAGTGCTTTTTGCGCTCTCACTCGCTGGGATTTTTATCCAGCAATTTTATAATTTCATTGTTATTAATAGTATTGAATTACTCGGTGCCAGCGCGGTGTTTATGCCAATATTTGTAGTCGTAATTGCAATTATCCTGCTACTGCTAAGCCACAAAGGCAAACAGCAAGGTTGGCTACTGTAAAACACGCTATTGAGTTACTATTGTTTTACTGCTGACGCTTGAAATATAAATTTTCAGCATCATATATATTCTATTACCTGTATAAAAATCGCGCAAAAACACACTGGTATGTACTTTGCATTTTAACTATTTAAAGAGAGGTTACATTTACCACTTAAGTACCATTTAAGGATATTCATCTAACTTAGGGGCACATAATGAACAATAGTTTTGACACCCAAAAACAACTCACTATCAACGGTGAGCAGTTTCATATCCATTCACTGCAAGGTTTAGGCGATAAAGCCAAGCGACTGCCGTTCTCGCTCAAGATCCTACTCGAAAACTTACTGCGCAATGAAGACGGCGTAAATATCAAAAAACAAGATATTGAAGCGTTGCTAAACTGGGATTCACAAGCCAAGCCCAGTGCTGAGGTAGCATTTACACCGGCCCGCGTGGTGATGCAAGATTTTACTGGCGTGCCAGCAATCGTCGATTTGGCCGCAATGCGTGATGCTATGGAAAGACTTGGCGGCGATCCTGCGAAAATAAACCCATTATCCCCTGCGGAATTAGTTATCGACCACTCAGTACAAGTAGACGGTTATGGTGAAGATGGCTCATTTGATTTAAATGCCAAGCTTGAGTACGAACGCAATAAAGAACGTTATGAGTTTTTACGCTGGGGCCAAACAGCCTTTGATAACTTAAAAGTTGTGCCACCAGCAACGGGTATTGTTCACCAAGTGAATTTAGAATACCTTGCTCGCGTTGTCTTTAATGAAGAGCGCAATGGGCAAAAATTTGCTTACCCTGACACCTTAGTCGGTACTGATTCACATACCACTATGATCAACGGCTTAGGCGTACTTGGTTGGGGTGTAGGCGGCATCGAAGCAGAAGCTGCAATGCTAGGCCAGCCAATTAGCTTACTGATCCCGCAAGTGGTGGGTATGAAGCTCAACGGCCGTTTACCGGAGGGCACCACAGCGACCGATTTAGTGCTGACCGTTACTGAAATATTGCGTAAGCATGGCGTTGTCGGTAAATTTGTAGAATTTTATGGCGATGGCCTTGCTGATTTACCACTGGCCGACCGCGCAACCATAGCCAACATGGCACCGGAATACGGCGCTACCTGTGGTATTTTCCCTATCGATGATGAAACAATTAATTATCTTCGTTTAACCAACCGTGATGAAACACAGCTAAAACTGATAGCAGACTACGCAAAACATCAAGGTTTATGGCGCAACGATGGCGATGAAGCAAATTACACCGACAAGCTCGAATTAAACCTAAATGATGTAGTGCCAAGCCTTGCCGGTCCGAAACGTCCACAAGACAGAATTGCCCTTGATCAAGCTGGCGAAGTTATTGCCAATCATTTAAAAACCTTTCAAGATGAACGTCTTGCTAAGCGCGACGATAGTGATGAACAGCAATCACGAATTGAAGGTGAAGGCCCTGTCACTAATCCTGATGAGCCAACCAACGAAGCGCAATTTATGGGCGCAGCAAAGGTTAACTTTAAAGGGCAAGAATTTGAGTTAAAAGATGGCGCTTGTGTAATTGCTGCCATTACTAGCTGTACCAACACTTCTAACCCAAGTGTGATTTTAGCCGCGGGTTTAGTCGCGCAAAAAGCTCGCCAGTTAGGAATTAACGTAAAACCTTGGGTAAAAACATCACTGGCACCTGGCTCACAAGTGGTCACTGACTACTTAAAAAAAGCAGGCCTGATGGATGATTTAGATGCACTTGGCTTTAACCTAGTAGGTTATGGCTGCACTACCTGTATTGGTAACTCAGGTCCGCTTGCCGATGAGATCAGTGAGGCAATTCAACAACATAAATTAGTAGTAAGCTCTATTTTATCGGGTAACCGTAACTTTGAAGGACGTATTCACCAAGATGTGAAAATGAACTTTTTAGCCTCACCACCTTTAGTTGTCGCCTATGCGATTGCAGGTCGTACTGATATCGATGTTTATAACGAGCCACTTGCGCAAGATGCTAATGGTAACGATATTTACCTGAAAAATATTTGGCCTAGTGTCAGCGAAGTGAATGAACTGGTGAAAAAAACCGTCACTAAAGAAATGTTCGCTACCAGTTACGGTAATGTTTATAAGGGTGATGATCGCTGGCAACAAATCAAAATTCCTGATGGTAAACTTTATGACTGGGATGATGCCTCAACGTATATTAAAAAAGCGCCGTTTTTTGATGGCATGACGACAGAACCACCAGGCATCCCTACTATTACGGGTGCTCGCTGTTTAGCAAAACTTGGCGATTCCGTCACTACTGATCATATCTCCCCTGCTGGTGCAATTAAAGCAAGCGCGCCTGCTGGCGAATACTTACAAGAAAATGGCGTAGATAAATCGCAATTTAACTCATACGGTTCTCGCCGTGGTAATCATGAAGTAATGATGCGCGGTACATTTGCCAATGTACGCTTAAAAAACTTGCTTGCACCAGGCACCGAAGGCGGTGTAACGCGCACTCAACCTGATGATGAGCTTGCCAGTATTTACGATGCTGCAATGGCGTATCAACAGCAAGGCGTACCGCTCGTTGTGCTTGCCGGTGCTGAGTATGGTACGGGTTCATCACGAGACTGGGCAGCGAAAGGTTCGCTATTATTAGGTATTAAAGCGGTCATTGCGCAAAGTTATGAGCGTATTCATCGCTCGAACCTAATTGGTATGGGCGTGCTACCACTGCAATTTAAAGCAGGTGAGAGCCATGAATCACTGGGGTTAACAGGTCAAGAGCAGTTCGATATCGAAGGTCTCTACGATAAAACCAAGGAAGTTAGTGTCGTTGCCACTAATAGCGAAGGCAAAAAACTAAGCTTTAGTGCCGATGTCCGTATTGATACCCCCAAAGAGTGGGATTACTACAAACATGGCGGCATTTTACAGTATGTACTGCGTAATATGTTAACTAGCTAATTAATCTATAATATTAGGGCTTTGCAAAATTAATTTGCTTAGCCCTTAATTTTTTGATGTAAAACAAGTCAGCTTACTCATTATTAACTACACTTAATTCATCTTATCATTAATGCCTGCATACTATGACCGAGCAGAAGATCATCACAGTACTAAAAGTATTTATTGTCCTTGGCATATGCCTTATTGCGACTGGACATTATTTATTAGTCTCGGATCTGTTTGGTGAACAAAATAGTATACATGGCATTATTATCAGCGCCGCTTTTATTGCTATTGGAGTGCTATTTTCTCTGCCTACAAAAATTTACCTCACTATTGTTTTAATGAACATAGAGGCTGTACGTGACAAACATGTATAGCAGCAAGGTCATGCAATTAATCAAACCATTTAACACCTCTAAAACTTTATTAATAGCGGCATTTTTAGTGCTTTGCTTACCCACTCAATTACGTGCAAATGACAAATTGATTATTGCATCCGGTAATTTTGCACCTTATTTCATGCAGGACAACGTAACCGGTAATGGTTACTTCGATCAACTTGTGGTTCAAGTGTTACTGATACAAGGCTATCAAAACCCGCAATTGGTGCCGTTAAATAATGATGCTATTCAACGCTACTTCAACAATAAAGTCGCTGATATAGCGATCAACTATACGGCACAACCAGCTGCACATGCTTTTATTTCTCGTTATCGAGTACGATTTATGAACCGTGTGACCATGCTTCCTTCTGCATGGACCGAAAAAGTAGCTACGTTGAACGATTTGAAGAATTTAAGAGTAGGTAGTTTTATAGGGGCGAGCGATATCTTTGGCCCAGAATATAAAAACATGGCGACACAGGTATTCAACTATTATACTGAAATAGGAAATCAACAAGCCCTAAATAAACAGTTACTTACCAATAAGATCGATGCCCGTATCGGTGATTATTTAATGCTCTACTGGCATACATCAACAAACACCCAACTTGACCCTACAAGTTTTATATATCGCGATATTTTAAACTATCAAGGCTCTTACATTGTTTTTCAAGATAAGTCTGTCAGAGATAATTTTGATGAAGGCCTGACAAGATTAGTTGCTTCAGGAGAACTAATGATAGCTACTGATCGTTGGTTAAAAGCCTATAACCTGCCAATCATTAAGCAACAATTTTTTGTAACACAGCCCGAAAAAACACAGCAAAACAACGCTATTAAAGCAAATTAATGCGTCTCATCTAACGATTTAGTACGTTGCTCTAACTGTTCTTTCACTTGCTCTGCATCTTCAAACAGCTTTTTCATCACCACGGGATCATAAACACTGCCTGAGTTTGGCATTAAAGACATATTAGTTGTTTTTGAGGTGCCTTTTAAAATGGACGTATCTTCGGCCGCAACTACTGTAATATCGCGCGGATCTAGAATTACTTTTTCACTTGTGCCCTCAGGATTAGGCTGATCTGAGTAATGCCATTGACCTTGCTGATCTTGCCATTTATAAATAACTGTCGTTGCTACTGAGCTTTCATTGGTAATTGATTCTACAACTTTTTGACTGGTCTCACTAACCAATGTGGCTGCCATGGCAAGGGTGTCACTTGATAACGCAACCATTTGCTCTGTTAGCTGATTTGATTTACTACTAATACCATCACTGGTTAACCACGTTTGACCATCGGGTCGTTGCAAATAAAATAATGCCGCGACACTGATCAGCAATACCATAATAGCGAGGTACGCAAAATACTTCATCTTCAATCCTTTGAGTTAAAATTCTCGATTGCTATCATTGATAGCGGGCTATGATTTTAGCTAGGCCGCCATTATCTTTCAAGCTTTGTAAAAAATCATTAAATTCTTTCGCGTACTTTTTACCCCTTGAATTATAAGAAAACTGCAACTGCAGCGGCGCCTCAGCGACATTTTCATCACTTATGGTCAAAGCAGCAAGCTCAGGGTACTTTTGTATGTACCAGTTTACGACAGAGCGTGACATAACAGTAAAGCGTTTACTTGTATCAGTATCTTTGTGCAAACTTTGCAATATTTCTAAGTCTGAATAAAAATTCTCACGGTGCAGAGTCTTATTCACTACTGGTAGCTCATATTTTGGATACACATAACCAAATCGCCCGAGTAAAACACCGCCCTTTAAACTGCTTAGCTCCTTAAAGTCAATTAGTTCAGCTCCTCGAGCGACTACTAACACATCTTCAATTACTACTATCTCTTGGCTCCAATAATAGGGTCCATTATCTACAAGCCAAACTTCTGATTCCATTCGTGCATCAACATCACCTCGTTTCACCATTTTCGCAGAGCGCATTTCAGGGACGAAGGTATAGTCTATTTGGATCCCCGTTGCCATCGAAAACGATGTAATAACATCATTTAAAATGCCTGTTTTTGAACAAACAAAGTGATAAGGAGGGTAATCTTGCTCGGGTAAGGCAATGCGAAGGTTATCGGCAAAAAGACTAGTAGAAAAGAATAAAAAGAAAATTACGTAATATGGTTTCATAAAATACATGCACATCAATTTATAACGGCTGATTGTATTATAGTCAAAAATTTAAAACGCAGCTAGGCTGCGCTTTAATAATCACTATAGTTAGCTATCTCAGCTTAAATGATTTACTTATATTTTTACGTTCAGAATTAGATCCCATCACCATCAATGTGTAGGCCACATTCGCGGTTTAGACCAAAAAAACGGGTCTCTTCTTCGGTCATACCTGGCTCTAGTTTACGCGTAGTATGCACATCGCCCATTGACACATAACCTTGCTCCCATAATGGGTGATATGGTAAGTCATGTTTAGTCAGGTACTGATAAACATCGCGATTTGACCATTCGATGATTGGGTAAACCTTTACCGTGCCACGGCTAATTTCAATAATTTGCTTATCGGCACGTGTTGATGATTGGTCACGGCGCAAGCCACTAAACCAAGTACCTGCATTAATGTCTTTTAATGCGCGAGTCATTGGTTCAACTTTATTAAGCTGGTTGTATTGTTTAATACCTGCTTCACCTAGTTCCCATAACTTACCAAACTTGGCTTCTTGCCAAGCTGGGCTTAACTGCGACTTATACACTTTTAAATTTAGCGATAAGCGTTCGGTCATTTGCTCAATGAACTGATAAGTTTCAGGAAATAAGTAACCAGTATCTGTTAATACCACAGGAATATCGGGGCGCTGTACTGTAACTAAATGCAACATCACAGCCGCTTGAATACCAAAGCTCGATGATAAAAACTGCGTGTCTGGCAAGTTTTCCAGTGCCCATGCGACACGCTGCTCAGCGCTCATATCTTTCAATACGCCGTTAGCATCAGCCAGCAGTGTTACTTGGCTTTCTTTATCTAGCTGTAATATGTTTTTAAATTCACTCATAGTAAATTCCAAACCTCAGCAAGCGTCACCGCTTGCTTTTAAATTAAGCGTGAAAATCGGTGACTGACACTTTAACTTCAGCAACTATGCCTTTGCGGATCACAAAGTCACCAAAGCATTCGTCGTCATTACGCTCACTTGCCCATTGACCAATTAATTTGTCAAAGGCGTCTAAATACACGTCTTCACCAACATTCTCTAAATACAATTTAGGAATACGCGTCCCCTCAAGGTTACCCCCTAAGTACACGTTATATTTACCTGGGCCTTTTCCTACTAGGCCAGCTTCCGCTAACATTGCGCGGCCACAGCCATTCGGACAACCAACCACACGCATGATGATGCTGTCATCAGGAATACCGTGCTTAGCAAGCAATGCCTCGGTCTTTTCAATTAAGCTTGGTAAGTAACGCTCAGCTTCCGCCATTGCGAGTGGACAAGTTGGTAATGCCACACAGGCCATCGAGTTTTTACGTTGCTCAGAGTCTTTGTCGTCAATCAAACCGTGATTACGGGCTATTTCTTCAATCACTGTTTTTTGATCGGCAGGCACACCGGCGATGATCAAATTTTGATTTGCCGTCATACGAAAATCACCTTGGTGAATTTCAGCAATTTTACGACAACCTGTTTTCAGTGGTTTACCCGGTAAATCTAAAATACGGCCACTTTGGATAAATAAAGTTAAGTGATGCTTACCATCAATACCTTCAACCCAACCAATGCGATCGCCACGATGAGTAAACTCATAAGGGCGGCTTGGCGCAAATTTAACACCTGCGCGTTGCTCTACTTCCGCTTTAAATACATCAGTACCAACACGGTCTAAGGTGTATTTAGTTTTTGCGTTTTTACGGTTTGAGCGATTACCCCAGTCGCGCTGTACAGACACCACATGCTCAGCAATTTTTAGCGTATCCGCTAAGGCGATAAACCCAAAATCATCGGCTTTACGTGGATAGGTTGCGGTATCACCGTGGGTCATGGCAAGGCCACCGCCTACTAATACGTTAAAACCAACTAGCTTGCCGTTATCTGCAATAGCTACAAAGTTTAAGTCATTCGCATGCACATCCACTTCGTTGTTCGGTGGAATGGTCACCGTGGTTTTAAACTTACGCGGTAAGTAGTTAGATCCTAAAATTGGCTCTTCTGTAGTCTCAGCCTTTTCACCGTTTAACCAAATTTCTGCATACGCTTTAGTTTTTGGTAACAAATGTTCTGAGATTTTTGCAGCCCACTCGTATGCTTCTTGATGCAACTCAGATTCCACAGGGTTTGTAGTACAAAGTACATTACGGTTAACATCACCTGCCGTTGCAATAGAGTCGATGCCCACGCTATTAAGCATTTGGTGCATGCCTTTTATATTTGGTTTTAACACACCATGAAATTGAAACGTTTGACGGGTTGTTAAACGAATACTGCCGTAGCTAGTTTTTTCGTCAGCAAACTTATCAATTGCTAACCATTGTTCAGGTTTGATAATACCGCCAGGCATACGAGCACGTAACATTACGTTGTGTAATGGCTCTAGCTTTTGCTTAGCACGCTCACCTCGAATATCACGGTCATCTTGTTGATACATACCGTGGAAACGAATTAACTGAAAGTTATCCGCAGTGAAGCCACCGGTGATCTCATCTTTTAAATCTTGCTCTATGGTGCCACGTAAAAAGTTACTTTCTCTTTTCAAACGCTCGTTATCAGAAAGCTTTACGTTTTTATCTTGTTCGCTCATGTTTGATCCTAAATTTGTTACAGTGACGGCTGTTAGCTTTGCTTTTATAAAGTAAGCAACGTCTACGCTTAGTACACGTCTTTCTGATAGCGATTTGCGCTACGTAAATCTTTTAAATACTGCTCAGCGTCTTCATCGTTCTTACCGCTGTTTTCTTTGATGATATCAACCAATGCCTGGTGTACATCTTTCGCCATGCGATTTGCGTCACCACAAATATAAAAATGCGCGCCCGCTTCTAGCCATGCAAATACGTCTTTGCTGTTTTGGCGTAGCTTGTCTTGCACGTAGACCTTCTCTGCTTGGTCACGGCTAAACGCCACATCAACTTTACTTAGTAGCCCTGATTTTAAGTAACCTTGAATTTCTACTTGATATAAGAAATCTTGGGTAAAGTGTGGATTACCAAAGAATAACCAGTTTTTACCGGATGCTTCGCGGGCATCACGTTCTTGCAAGAAAGCACGGAACGGCGCAATACCAGTACCAGGGCCAACCATAATCACTGGCGTTTCGTCGTTAGTTGGCAAACGGAAGTTATCATTATGCTCGCTATATACTTTTACTTTACAACCTTCTTCAGCACGACGTGCTAAATAACCAGAACAACCACCTAAATGCTCACTACCGAATGCTTCAAATTCAACTAGACCAATGGTTAAGTGCACTTCATCTTCAACTTCTGCTTGGCTTGACGCAATTGAATATAAACGTGCTTGCAGTTTACGTAGGCAATCAACAAACGTTTGTGCCTCAAGCGCAGCTGGATTTTGGCGGATCACATCAAAGATTTGGCGAGGCTCAATATATTCACGCATTGCCGCTTTATCTTCAACCAGCTTTAATAGCTCAGGCGCACCTGTCGCTATCGCGTACTTTTCAACAAAGCCAGGGTATGACTGAGTCAATTCAAGTTTTTCAATCAGTGCATCACGAACACTGAGCTCTTCATCAGCGATTTTAACTTTGCTGGCACCATCAATTTGCGTCAGTGTCAGTACTTCATCAACCAGAATCTCATCATTTAAAAAATACACGCCTAATGAATCGCCCGGTGTGTAAGTAATATCAGATCCTTCCAGTGAAATCTCAACATGGCGCACATCTTTGCTAGAGTCACGACCAGTGATCTTTTGCACTAGGCTAAGTTCTGCTGGAAATGGGTTTTGCTTAGTATATTGGCTGGCAGCTGTTGCTGGTGCACCAAATGACACCACTTGCCCACCTGTTGCGCCTTGCTGTGCTTTTAAATCAGGTTCAAATGCATCAAGTGCTCCGCTGATCCAGCTGGCGGCTTCATCATCGTAATCAACGTCTAAATCAGCACGCTGATAAATGGTTTCTGCACCGAGCTTATTTAAGCGCTGTTCAAAGTCTTTTGCTGTTTGACAGAAGAACTCATAGCTTGAATCACCTAAACCTATAACCGCAATTTTAACGCCATCAAGCTTAGGCGCTTTTTTGGTTGCTAAAAACTCATGTAATGTTTCGGCATCTTCCGGCGGCTCACCTTCACCGTAAGTAGAAACAACGACAGTTAAGAATTTTTCTTTTTTCAGGGCCGTTGGTTTGTAATCAGCCATGCTAACCAGCTTAACAGCTAAACCACGAGACTCCGCTTGCTCTTTGAGCTTAGTCGCTACACCTTTTGAATTACCGGTTTGTGAGCCATATAAAATGGTCAATGCCGCTGCATCCCCAACACTTGGCGCAGCACCTACAACACCACCTAATGCCGCCGTATTGGCATTCGCAGCAAGATAACCACTTACCCAAGCTTGCTGGATTGGATTAAGCTCAGCCACTAAACCTTGTAGCTTCTGTACTTGCTCTTGCGATAGCGGACTTGCTAGCGCATTGAGTTGACTTAACAACATGAATTAATTCCCCGTAACCCTGAAAGTTATCTGCAAAATGCTCACTGATTGCAGTAATCACTTTGCCTAAAATTTGTGTCAACTTTAAGGCAAATAACTCAGGCCCTAAAGATTTCTCTGAGTGTGAAGAATAACGGGGTACGCGCCAATAAAAAAAGAATAGAATCTGCTTTGTTATTCCATTTAGTTATTAATTTATAAATTAACCAGTAAAAACAGATTAAAAGGTAACAAATAACTACTTACGATTTCAGCACCACACTTAGCCGATCAGAAATATCATACAAAAATTTATTCACTTCATTTTTTTCAAAATACAAATTAACTTTTTTGCAACAAATCTTGAGTAGGCTATAGTGGATTTGGCCACATTCTGTGCGCCGACTATAAATATAATAAGGAAACACTATGTCACACGGGGCATATAGAAAACTCATACTCAGCAGTGCTATGTTAGCTACAGCACTTCCCTGCATGGCCACCATTAATAATGGTGACTTTGAAAACTGGTCAGGTAATAGCCCAAACGGCTGGAGCACGATTGATACTGGTATTACACTATCAGCTTCAAATACCATAGTAAATTCAGGAGCTCTTGCTGCAAAAGTAGTGGTTAATACCGCTAGTCAAAGCAATACTGATTTACTGCAAGAAGTTACTGTTGAGGCCGGCAAAAGCTACTTATTCTCAAGCTGGGTTTATCACACCGAAGGCGGCATTAAAGCGCGCTTAATTGCCGACGGCTATCAAGGCTATTCAAATCCAGCGTTATTAAATCAGTGGCAACAAATAAGCTATACATATCCAGCAACCAGCAATGCTACGATTACCGTTGGCCTGCGTTTTTACGATGTCAGCGGCTTTGATGGCAGTGAAACTGTTTATGTGGATAGTTTTACACCTGGTTCTAGTGATACCACCCCACCGCCACCAGTCGGTTGTGCTGATAACACCGTTAACTTAGCACTGACAACTGATAACTATGGCGAAGAGACTAGCTGGCAAATCACTAACGCCCAAGGCACAGCGGTTGCGTCAGGTGGCAGTTATAGTGGCAACAACAGCTATACAGAGCAAGCCTGCTTAGTTGATGGCGATTACACATTTAGTATTTTTGATAGTTACGGCGACGGTATTTGCTGTTCATTTGGTAATGGCAGCTACGCGCTAACATCCGCCCAAACAACATTGGCTAACGGCAGTAGTTTTCAAAGCAGTGAAGCAACTCCCTTTATACTTGGTGATAATACCAACCCAGAAACGCCACCCAGCGAGCCAACTGGCTACTATGTTACAGCACAAGGTTTAACGGGCTATGCACTTAAAACCGCGCTCTATAACATTATTAAAGGTCACAACTCACAGGGTTATTCAGCTATTTGGAGTTTTTACGATATTGCTTCACGGGATAAGTACTTTGAAAATGACAATTCAATACTCGATCGCTATTCAGAAAATCCCACCGGTCAAGACAGCTATAACTATGTCGCTGTAAGTGATCAATGCGGCACTTACAATAGTGAAGCTGATTGCTATAACCGCGAACATTCATTTCCTAAAAGTTGGTTTGGCGGCACAAATGAGCCTATGAACTCAGATGTTCACCACATTTATGCAACCGATGGTTATGTAAATTCTAAACGTAGCAACTTTCCGTTTGGTGAAGTGGCAAGCGCTACGTTTACATCAACAAACGGCAGCAAACTAGGCTCTGCTAGTAGCGCAATTAATTACTCAGGTACAGTATTTGAACCGATTGATGAATTTAAAGGTGACTTTGCTCGCGCTTATTTTTATATGGCTACACGTTATGAAAACGTAATCGGCTCTTGGCAAAATAATACCACTGCAAGTAATGCGGTACTTAATGGGTCAAGTAACCAAGTATTTGAAAGCTGGGTTGTTGCTATGTTGCTTAATTGGCATAACGCAGACCCTGTGAGCCAAATGGAAATAGACCGAAACCAAGCAGCGTTTGAATTTCAAGGTAATCGTAATCCCTATATCGACTACCCTGAATTTGTAGAAATGATTTGGTAGAGAAATATAGCTTCAGCCAAGGCTGAAGCTATTTAAAACTCGCCTGACCAAGCGCAATAGACTCATAGCGCTGCCCTGTTAGTTTAATCACCCATACATTGTCTGCAAATGTTCGACTAAAATACACCGTTTGCCCATTTGGAATATTTGGCATAAAAGACGTAATAGACTCCCATTGGCTGTCCACTTTTTCTTTAAGTTTCATACTCGCGTTAAAATAGCTTCCTTCTTTATTTGTTTTAATCTCAAGGGCTGTTAACTGCTCATCGTCACCTATTTCTATTAATGCACTTTTGTTCAAGCTGGCTAATAGTTGAGGTTGATGAATGGGTTGTAGATTTTTTAGTGTTTCATTTACTTGGCTGTCTATGGTTATATTATTTTCTAATTTATAAATAGTTGCTTCAATCGCAAATACTGGCTCTGCAATACATGCTGAGGATAAAAACCCCAAGGTAATACAGATTACTGCTTTATAAAAATACGTTTTCATTAGTTATACTCCTTTATTAATAAGTCTGCTTAGCATAACTAAAAAACACCTAATTAATATATAACTCACTAATATTCATGATATTCTTTTTATTCATCGCCATGAATATAACTCAGCAGGCTATTTAAAAAACTCATTTTTAGCGATAATGCGCGGGTAAGTAAACAATTAGAGTATGGAAACATGTCATCATTAGGAACAGAATTAAAACGCATTAGAGCAAACAAAAAGTGGACCCAAGCATTTGCTGCACGTGAAATTGGTATCCAGCAGTCTTACTTATCTAAGCTCGAAAATGGACAATTTATTCCTTCCACTGAGGTAATTGAAAAGCTCGAACTTTGCTATGGCAAAGCGTGTTTAGATAAGTATTCACCCTCAAAACCATCACAACACACATCATTTAAAAAAATGCCACTTATGAGTTTGCTCCTGATTATCACTAGTCTTGTAATGTGGCTGTGTGCAACATATGAAATTTTTTATCCAGAAACCTACTTCACCTATCAAGCAAAGCTAGGGGACTTTTTAGCGTTTAATGTGACTCAGCAATATCAAGGCGAGCGATTTATAGAGGGGGATGTTACATACCAAATTGTGGGCGAAAGACAAGTTAGCCGGATTGAAAACCGCTTTTTAATTGTAAGCTCCGTGCTGTGTATTTTAGTGTCAGTCGTAATAGGCGTTTTATCGCAAACACATAAGTTTCGTAAATTATGAACCCACTACCGAATTTGCTTTTAACGTTCCATTTATCCATTATTTTATCGAATAAAATAGCATCGTTATTTTTACATGGCCTTGGTGATCCTTGCGGCAACCCTACTTTCCCCATCACACCATTGAAATCGATGTCATAACACATACCTTTATACATCTCCGTTCGCTTACCTCCATCAGCGTTTTGCCATAATATCACTGATTTTAAATCACTAGAATGCTCAATAGGAACCGTAATTTGTTGGTGGTTTTTACGATTTGGCAAAGTTGCTATTTGCGTGTAATCAAACGATACAATGGCCTTATTTGAAGTTGAAAACTGAGGTATCAATGCGTAAGGGTTAAGCTTTTTAAATGACTGCTGTTTAGCTTTTGAATTAACCTTACTCTTTATATTATCAATAACTACCTTATCAACATTATGCTTTTTTCCATCGGTACTTGTGGCCGTATTTCCATTTGCTGTAATAGCACCATCCGGTAAATCTGATTCTAATTGCTTGTCGTTTTCAAAATCACGTTCTTTAAGCGGCTTAGTTGTTAACTCACTTGCATCAAGCTCAGTATTATTTTCAGAGAATGAAGCACTGGGTTGCTTACTATTTTTATTACTAGGTAATGTTGCAAGGTCCACCATTACATAAGCTTTTATTACTTTGCCTGTAGGGGGTTGTGCTATCTCAATCGTTTGCCTCGAAATCAAACAAATAACAACAACATGCAAACCAATTGATATACCCCACGCTTTATAGTTACCTTTAAACACATCCGCTCCCTGTGAACAGTTTATTCTATGAGTATAACTAGGCAGGTTTAGTTCATTTAGGGAGGCACTGTTATTAGGTTAAAAACCATCAATAAGTGGCTTTACTGCAGTACTAAAAGCAAAAAGCCCCAGCTAATGCCGAGGCTTTTTATAAAACAGACTTAATTAAAAATTAAGCTTGTTTTGGACTAGAAATAACGTCTACTAATGTCCAAGACTTAGTCTTAGAGATTGGAGCGCATTCACGGATAGTAACAACGTCACCCGCTTTTGCTGTGTTATTTTCGTCATGTACGTGTAATTTAGTCGTACGTTTGATGAATTTCCCATAGATTGGGTGCTTCACGTAACGTGCGATAGCGATAGTGAAAGATTTTTCCATCTTGTCGCTGATTACAGTGCCTTGAAGAGTACGAATTTTATCACTCATTATTGACCTGCCTTCTGGTTAATAACTGTTTTTACACGCGCGATATCGCGACGTACTGTTCTTAGCGTGTGAGTTTGAGCTAACTGACCAGTGCTTGCTTGCATGCGCAGGTTAAACTGCTCACGAAGAAGACCTAGAAGTTCAGCATTAAGCTCTTCTACGCTTTTATCTTTTAGTTCGCTTGCTTTCATCACATTACCGTCCGAGTTACGAAAGTTGTTTTGAATGGCAGTTTACGAGCAGCAAGGTCGAATGCTTCACGAGCAAGCTCTTCAGAAACACCTTCCATTTCGTAAAGTACTTTACCAGGCTGAATTTCAGCAACCCAATATTCAACAGAACCTTTACCTTTACCCATACGAACTTCAAGAGGCTTTTCTGTGATCGGTTTGTCAGGGAAGACACGGATCCAGATTTTACCTTGACGTTTCACGTGACGTGTCATGGCACGACGAGCTGCTTCGATTTGACGAGCAGTCATGCGGCCACGGCCAGTAGCTTTCAAACCGAAAGTACCGAAGCTTACTTTGTTACCGTTTTGCGCTAAACCACGGTTGCGGCCTTTGTGCATTTTACGGAATTTTGTACGTTTTGGCTGTAACATTACTCGCTACCTCTACTTAGCACTTTTTTTGGCTTTCTTTGGTGCGCGTTTAGCTGGCTTCTCTTGCTCTTGTACTAGTGGTAAACCACCAATAACTTCGCCTTTGAAGATCCAAACTTTAACACCAATGATACCATAAGTGGTTAAGGCTTCAGAAGTTGCGTAGTCGATATCAGCACGAAGAGTATGTAGAGGTACACGACCTTCACGATACCATTCTGAACGTGCGATTTCTGCGCCGCCAAGACGACCGCTAACTTCAACTTTGATCCCTTTAGAACCGATGCGCATTGCATTTTGTACCGAACGCTTCATAGCGCGACGGAACATAACACGACGCTCTAGTTGAGAGGCAATGCCGTCTGCTACTAGTTGTGCATCTAGTTCTGGTTTACGTACTTCAGAAATATTGATCTGAGCAGGTACACCAGCAATCTTAGTTACCGCTTGACGTAATTTTTCTACGTCTTCGCCTTTTTTACCGATAACAACACCCGGACGAGCCGTGTGAATTGTTACGCGGATTGATTTTGCTGGACGCTCAATAACGATTTTAGACACAGAAGCCGCTTTCAATTCCTTAGTAAGGAATGTACGTACTTTGTGATCGCCAAAAAGCTGTGCAGAGAAATCTTTTGAACTCGCGTACCAGGTAGAAACCCAAGGTTTAGATATACCTAGGCGAATACCAGTAGGATGAACTTTTTGTCCCATTACTTATACTCCTAGCTATCTGAAACCACAACAGTGATGTGGCTTGTACGCTTAAGGATGCGGTCTGCGCGTCCTTTAGCACGTGGCATAATACGTTTCATTGTTGGACCATCGTCCACAAAGATCGTTGTTACACGTAGCTCATCAATGTCAGCACCTTCGTTATGCTCTGCGTTAGCAATAGCAGACTCAAGTACTTTCTTAACTAATACAGCCGCTTTCTTAGGGCTGTACGCCAGGATTTCTAGTGCGCGATCGACAGGTAACCCGCGGATCTGATCTGCAACTAGACGTGCTTTTTGCGCCGAACCAGAGGCGAATTTATGTTTAGCTAATGCTTGCATTTATCATTCCCCTCTTAACGTTTCTTCGCTTTCTTATCCGCAGCGTGGCCACGGTAAGTGCGAGTTGGTGCAAATTCACCTAGTTTGTGACCGATCATTTCGTCAGAAACGAAAACTGGTACATGCTGGCGACCATTATGGACAGCAATGGTCAATCCGATCATGTTAGGTATGATCATTGAACGACGGCTCCAAGTTTTAATTGGCTTCTTGTCACCGCTTTCCAAAGCTTTCTCTACCTTCTTCAGCAAGTGTAGGTCTATAAAAGGACCCTTCTTGAGAGAGCGTGGCATGGCTATTCCTCAATATTACTTAGTACGACGACGTACTATAAATTTATCCGTACGCTTGTTCTTACGCGTCTTAGCACCTTTAGTCGGCTTACCCCATGGAGACACAGGATGACGACCACCAGATGTACGACCTTCACCACCACCGTGTGGGTGATCAACCGGGTTCATGGCAACACCACGAACTGTCGGACGAATACCACGCCAGCGATTTGCACCTGCTTTACCAAGTGAACGAAGCATATGCTCAGCATTGCCTACTTCACCTAGCGTCGCACGACAATCTGATTCAACTTTACGAACTTCGCCTGAACGAAGACGTAATGTTACATACTGACCATCACGAGCAAGGATTTGAACGTATGCACCAGCAGAACGTGCGATTTGAGCACCTTTACCTGGTTTTAATTCTACGTTGTGAACAGTCGAACCTACAGGCATATTGCGCATAGGTAATGCATTACCAGGCTTGATTGGTGCATCAACACCAGACTGGATTGCATCACCAGCTTTTAAGCCTTTTGGTGCGATAATGTAACGACGCTCACCGTCTGCATATAATACAAGTGCGATGTTTGCGCTACGATTTGGATCATATTCTAAACGCTCAACAGTGGCTGGAATGCCATCTTTAGTACGTTTAAAATCGATTAAACGGTAATGCTGCTTATGACCACCACCGATATGACGAACCGTAATACGACCATTGTTATTACGACCACCTGATTTAGAGTTTTTCTCTAATAGTGGTGCGTATGGCTTGCCCTTATGTAGATCTGGGTTTACCACTTTAACTAGGTGACGACGACCCGCAGAAGTTGGCTTACACTTTTGAAGTGCCATAATTCTAACTCCCCTTATTACTCGGCGCCGCCGACAAAGTCTAGTTCGCTGCCTTCTTTAAGAGTAACGTAAGCTTTTTTCCAGTCGCTACGACGACCGAAACGTGCGCCAGTACGTTTTGTTTTACCCTTAACATTAAGTGTGCGAACACCAGTTACTTCCACTTCAAAAAGCTTCTCTACAGCTGCTTTAACTTCAGCTTTAGTTGCGTCATTTACTACTTTGAAAACGATAGTGTTGTTTTCTTCAGCAGCAATAGTGCTTTTTTCAGAGATATGTGGAGCAAGGATCACTTTTAAAAGACGTTCTTCACGAATCATGCTAGCGTCTCCTCAAGTTGCTTAACAGCAGCTGCTGTAATAAGTACCTTATCGAAAGCGATTAAGCTTACAGGGTCGATACCAGCTACATCACGCGTGTCAACCTTGTACAGGTTACGTGCCGATAAAAATAGATTCTCATCTACTTCTTCAGTTACGATTAGAACATCTTTAAGCTCAAGTTCTTTAAGCTTAGCAACTAGTTCTTTAGTTTTTGGTGCTGCTAGAGCAAAACTTTCAACAACGATTAAACGCTCTTGACGAACTAATTCAGATAAAATGCTTTTGATCGCACCGCGGTACATTTTACGGTTTACTTTTTGGCTGTGGTCTTGTGGTTTAGCTGCGAAGCTAACGCCACCTGAACGCCAAATTGGACTACGGATTGTACCAGCACGTGCACGGCCAGTACCTTTTTGAGCCCATGGTTTTTTACCACCACCGCTTACTTCAGAACGTGTCTTCTGAGCACGAGTACCTTGACGAGCACCTGCTGCGTATGCAACAACTACTTGATGTACTAATGCTTCGTTAAACTCACGTCCAAAAGTAGCTTCAGAAACTTCAAGACCGCCAGAAGCGTCTTTAATTGCTAATTCCATCACTAAATCTCCAGGACTTATGCTTTAACAGCAGGTTTAACGATAACGTCACCGCCGATAGCGCCAGGTACTGCACCTTTAACTAAAAGCAAGTTACGCTCAGCGTCAACGCGTACTAGTTCTAAGTTTTGAGTCGTTACACGCTCAGCACCCATATGACCGGCCATTTTCTTACCTTTAAACACCTTACCAGGTGATTGGTTTTGACCGATTGAACCAGGAGCACGGTGAGATAGAGAGTTACCATGTGTAGCGTCTTGCATGCTGAAATTCCAGCGCTTAACACCACCTTGGAAACCTTTACCTTTAGAAGTACCGGTTACGTCAACTTTGTTGATTTCGTTGAATAATTCAACAGTAAGCTCAGCGCCTACTTCAAAATCGCCTTCACCACCATTTAGGCGGAATTCCCACAGACCGCGACCCGCTTCAACACCAGCTTTAGCGAAGTGACCCGCTGTTGCTTTGTTTACACGGCTTGCTTTTTTAGTGCCTGCGGTTACTTGAAGCGCGTTATAACCGTCTGTTGCGTCAGATTTGATCTGAGCAATGCGGTTAGGTGTCGCTTCAATAACTGTCACAGGGATAGATACACCATCTTCAGTGAAGATACGTGTCATACCCACTTTACGACCGACTAGACCTAATGCCATTTTCCTAAAACCTCTCTAATCTTTCGATTAACCCAGGCTGATTTGAACATCAACACCAGCAGCAAGATCTAAACGCATAAGTGCGTCAACAGTCTTGTCAGTTGGTTCTACGATGTCGATCAGACGTTTATGGGTGCGGATCTCGTACTGATCACGCGCATCTTTATTAACGTGCGGTGATGTAAGTACAGTAAAACGTTCAAAGCGTGTAGGTAGTGGAATTGGACCACGTACTTGTGCGCCAGTGCGTTTCGCAGTTTCCACGATTTCCGCCGTTGATTGGTCAATCAAACGGTGGTCAAAAGCTTTTAGGCGAATACGAATGCGTTGATTTGACATTCTTAAACCTCAATATAAAGAGCATTTAAAAGAGCATAAAAAAACGACCGAAACAATCTTAAAAACATAAGATGCCGGTTGTTGATTTATATCTACGTTGAGTTCCAAATCGGAACTCCTGTTTTATTAGCTTGAAATCCAAGCTTAATGTTCCTTCCAAGTTCCCGGGGGAATTTTGAAAGCCTGCGTATTATAGTGATATTGGTGATAAATGCAACAACTATTTCAAACTACCAGAATGAGGATTATTTATACTGTAAAAAAGGGTTGTCACTATGTCGTCATTACTGGGAATTTACTATAGTTAGGAAGCCATGCAATCGTACTTGGCACTAATGATAATGGTCAGTCCAGTTTTTAATTGTTATTATTCATCCTTATTTTGCTTTTATCTCTTAATCCTTAACCTTGGTGAGTTGATGCGTATTTTTAATTATTGCTTGAATTTTGTGTCTATGGTGATGAATCGCCTATTTGTGAAAAGCAAAGTACTGCCCGAGAACCCAATTGAACAATACGGTCTTAATCCCGCCTACCCTACTTTTTATATAGTTAAACTTAATGCTCGCTCAGATTTAGCGGCTCTTGACCGAGTTTGTAAAAAGTACAACCTGCCCAGACCAACTGAACAACAGCTGTTGGGTAATGCAGAGTTAGACCGCTTTATTGGCCTACAAAATCCACCACCACTGTTTGGCAGCCAAGCGAAGCCAACTGACGCGCTAAACCAGGGTAAACAAATAATTGCTCAACTATTTACCAGTGGCGAAAAAAACGTGCAAGTCATTCCGGTCACTATTTTATGGGGTCGTAATCCAGGTAAAGAAAAACCAGGTTTAGGTACGCTGGTTTCGCACTCACTTACACCTAGCTGGTTTCGTAAGTTTTTTGTATTACTGTTTTCAGGGCGTGATAACTTTATACGCTTTAGTCAACCGTTGGATTTATCGTTATTAGTAAATGAAAAAGCCGATGTTGATGAGTTACCTCATAAATTACTTCGCGTCGCTAGGGTGCATTTTCGTCGTCAAAAATTGGCGGCAACGGGCCCTAAAATGCCCTCACGCGAGCAACTATTTAATTCATTGTTAGCATCACCGACTATAAAAAAAGCAATTAACGATGAAGCAAAAAGCAAAAAAATCAGCCATGAGCAAGCACGGCAAAATGCGTTAAAGCTATTAGATGAGATTGCTGCTAACTACAGTGATGCCACCATACGTGTTGCAGATCGTGTATTAACCTGGCTATGGAACAAGCTCTATAACGGCATTGATATAAAATACACCGAACAAATCCATGATCTAACCAATAAAGGTCATGAAATTATTTATATGCCGTGTCATCGCAGCCACATGGATTACTTATTACTTACCTACTCGATTTATCATCTTGGTTTAGTACCACCACATATTGCTGCTGGTATTAACTTAAACTTCTTCCCAGCAGGCGGCATATTCCGCCGCAGTGGCGCATTTTTCATCCGCCGCTCATTTGCTGGCAACAAGCTTTACTCCGCTGTATTTAAAGAGTATTTAAGTCAGTTGTTTATCAAAGGTTACTCAGTTAAGTTTTATACTGAGGGCGGACGTAGCCGTACCGGGCGTTTACTACCACCAAAAACAGGTATGTTGGCGATGACACTACAAGCTATGTTACGTGGTATTGATCGCCCTATTTCGATTGTGCCGGTGTACATTGGTTATGAACACGTCATGGAAATAAATACTTATCTGAAAGAACTCGCAGGTGATGATAAAAAAGGCGAGTCGATTTTCGGTATTTTCAAAGCCATTAAAAATCTCAAAAACTATGGCCGCGGCTATTTGAATTTTGGCGATCCGATTTCGGTTAATCAATATTTAAATGAGCATCAACCTGATTGGCGTGAATCTATTCACCCAACTGATGTTCAAAAACCACAATGGCTTGGTCCGCAAGTGGCGACTTTAGCGGATAAAGTGATGGTTAATATTAATAGTGCCGCCGCGCTTAACGCAGTTAATTTACTGGCAATGATCTTACTGGTAAATGATAAGCAAGCATTGAGCAAGCCTAAATTGTTAGCACAACTAGACTTTTACTTACATTTACAACGTAGCGCTAGTTACAGTGAAAAAATCACCACCCCAGATGAAACTTCATCACAGTTACTCGAACATGCTTTAAAGTTGAATAAATTTGACGTTATAAGCGATGAGTTTGGCGAGATTATCGCGATTAACGATAAAGAGAAAATCCTCTTTAACTACTACCGTAATAATATTCTCCATGTGTTTGCCGTACCAAGCTTACTGGCACTGCATATATTTAAAAGCCATAAAACGACAGTATCGCAGTGCCAAAAATTGGTTAACTGTTTTTACCCGATGTTTGCTAAAGAATGGTTTTTACACGAACTTGATGAAAATTATATCACCCGCATACTGGCCAGCTTTGTAGATCAAGATTTAATAGAAATTGATGGTGATAACATAAAAATCACCAACAGTAATGATTGCTTAGCCAAGCTAGAAATTCTAGGTCGTGCGCTTAGCTTAACCCTGCAACGCTACGCCATTGTGATTGGCTTTATTCAAACCAGTAAAGAAATTGAACGCGAAGAGCTTGAACGCGAAAGCCAAGTATTAGCGCAGCGCTTAGGTACTTTGCATGGTATTAAGACCCCTGAGTTTTTTGACAAAAAAGTATTGGTAGGTTTTATTAGCAACTTGCGCGAACAAAGTTTAATTAGCGAAACCGAGAATGGCTTACAGGGCAGTACTGAACTTTGTGAAGTGTATATTCATCTTAAAGCCTTGCTGCCAGCGCGAGTCTGGCAGTCAATTAGTGATATTGTGCAAGGACAATGTAAGCAAAAATAACTGCAAGCGGCATATCAACGCTGACGCATTACACCTTCTTGGATCGTTGAGGCAACTAAATTGCCTTGACGGTCAAAGAACTGACCACGCACCAACCCCCGCCCTGAGCTCGCACTTGGGCTATCAATGGTATATAAAATCCAATCATCCATTCGAAACGGACGATGAAACCACATCGCATGGTCAATTGTTGCTACTTGCATGTTTGGCTGCATAAACGAGACACCATGGGGCTGTAGAGCCGTTGGTAAAAACTCAAAGTCAGACGCATACGCCAATAAATAGTTATGAATACGTTGATCATCTGGCATCTCGCCATTGGCTTTGAACCAAATATGTTTAACCGGCTCCATTACCTCTGGCTTAAATGGGTTATGAAAGGTGACCGGACGCATTTCAATCGGCATTTCGCGAATAAACTTATTGCGGATCACCTCAGGTATATGAGATGCGTGCTCTTGATAAAACTCCAGTGATGAGCGCAGCTCCTCAGGAGCAGGTACATCCGGCATAGTAGCTTGATGCGACAAGCCTTCTTCAGCACCTTGAAATGATGCCGTCATATAAAAAATAGGTTTCCCATATTGAATAGCACTAACTCGGCGAGTACTAAAGCTCTTACCATCACGGATCGTTTCAACATCATACACAATTGGCTTTGCAGCATCACCAGGGCGTAAAAAATAAGAATGCAGTGAATGAACAATACGGCCTTCCGGTAAGGTTTCTTTAGCTGCAGACAGTGCCTGGCCCATGACTTGACCACCAAATACCGCACGAAAACCCAAATCTTGGCTTTGCCCTCGATACAAGCCCTGCTCTATTTCTTCTAACGTTAATAACGACAATAAATCATCTAAAACTTGGCTCATAGTTGCTCCTCAATCCCATTTAGATTTTAATGATACTATAGACAAGTATGATGTAAATATTTCAAGGATCCTAGTTATGGCGTATTGGTTATTTAAAACTGAACCCGATGCATTTTCAATCGACGATTTAAAAAGCGCCCCTGCACAAACCACTGCATGGGAAGGTGTGCGCAACTACCAAGCCCGTAATTTTATGCGCGATGGCGTAAAGCTCGGCGATTTAGTAATGATTTACCATTCTAGCTGTAAACACGTCGGCGTTGCAGGTATCGCAATAGTGACTGCTGAAGCCTACCCAGATCCTTGCCAGTTTGATTTAAGCAGTGATTATTACGATCCTAAATCAACCAGTGATAAACCGAGATGGGTTGTGGTTGATGTGACCTATCAGCAGCATTTAAATAAATTAGTCAGCTTAAAAGCGATTAAAGAAAACGACGCCATCACCGAAATAGCTCTAAAAAAAGGCGGTCGATTATCGGTAATGCCAGTGACTAAAGCGGATTGGCAAGCAATTATAAAAATGGCAGAGTAACAACAATAGATTGTTGCTAATACATCACGTTTCCTTCTTTTTCCAAATTTGCTAAAATAGACGGCTTGTTTTAGTTAGGGGGTTAGATGAAATTACTGTATTGGTTAGATGAGTGGTTAACTCTACCTCAAGATGAACAGCAAACCAGATTACCTATCTCTGGAGGCGATTTACTTGGCGATGTTTTTGTTAAGTATCACTTTATTGATATAAATAAGCCTTTATTGTTCACCTTTTCTCCTGCCGGTACTAATTACCAAGAGCATGATCTCAATGATGATTTTAGCCCTTGGGGATTTCAACTCGCGCAAAAACAACATGTTAATGTTATTTCTTTTCAGCACTTAGGAATAAGTAATTGGTTTAGACACCGTAATTTACTGTTTTTCCTCGAGCAACTCGCTCCCTTGCTAACACCCTTTACCCAGCGATTAGGCTACGGCTTAAGCCGAGGTGGTTTTGCTGTGGGTGCATTTGCTAATTTACTAAAGCTAGATAAGGTACTGTTATTTCACCCTGTTAGCACCAAAAATAAAGCACTTGCTCCTTGGGATGACCGCTCAAGTACGGATATAGCGCAACAATTCGATTGGGAGCAAGATTACCACGATCTCGATTTAGGCAATGCTAAAGGCTATATAATTTACGACCCGACCAATCGTATTGACCGCGGCCATGCTAAGCGCTATTCGCAACTAACCCACTTACGCGTGTTTGGTATGGGTCACAGTACCCATGCCACCTACCTAAATAAATTTGGCTTTTATAAACAAGTGGCCGTCGACTTTATTAGCAATCAACAAGTCGATATTGCGCAATTTCGCCTACAAACCAAAACCCTGCGCTTTAAAGAAGACTATTATAGAAGGCTCAACAAGGCGAATGCTAAATCGGCACACCGCCAAGTATTATTAAGCAAAGCGCACAACATACTAATTGATGAAAAAGCAGCGCATGTGCAAGAGCATCAAGCAAAAATTGATATTCAACCATTGATTGATGTCGCGCTAAAGCACCAAGATGAACACCCTAAGGATGCCATTCAGCTGCTCGAAGTTGCTCAGCAACTTGCCCCTGATGATCCTTTAGTGGAGCACAAACTAAAACAGCTAAAATAAAAAACCGTGCTTGTTTAATCAAGCACGGTTGGCAAATTTATATGTAAACTGACAACTCAATTTTAGCCTTTCTTTTTCTTGGTAGTTTTCTTTTTGTGCCCGTGCTTGGGCACTATCGCAAAGTACATTATCAGTGCGAGCCATGAAAAGAAAATGATGCCGATTAACCAGCCATTTTTTTCGTGGCCTTGCGTACGTTTACTATTGAGCACAATCACTACTGGGAGTATATATGCGCTCAAAAGTAGAATTAAAAACGCCACTTCATTCATTACTTAGCAAGCCCCTGCCAATCAACTTCGCTGCTTAAAACACGATCAACCGCAATGTAATGTAAAATATCACCACTGTTAACCGGATAATCCAGTGGTGGATTTAAATCCATATTTTGCGCACTCAGGTTGTGAGCAACACCAAGTAAAATAGCATCATGGTCGTGTTTAAAATGATGAAATAATTTACCAAATTCCATTACCGCTAAATCAGCAGGAATAGCTAAACTAAACTGGGTATCACCATGCAAAGTAGATAATAATTCCTCTTGTACACGACTTGAGCCGGGGTCTTGCATTGAACGTACTAGAATTTCGGCTGACTTAGCCGTTGAACATTCCACGTTGTAACAATGTTCTAGTAGCATTTCGACTTTACTCTCATCGTTAAAGTGCGCACTAATATGGCAGTCATCTTTCACTAATTTACTAATGCGCAGGGCGGTCGTAAAAGTTTCGTCGTCGTCTTGCCCGTCAATAATAATTTTATCTGCCAGTTTAATTGCGACCCTTTCCAGCTCGCTTAAATCTGTAAAACTAGTTAAGCGCACAAAATCAACATGGGCATTAGCTAAAAACGGATGCTCCATTGACTCTGTGACCGCAAGCAAAATTCGTCGATCCAAACGCTTTTGGTCAGCGAGAATATAATCAATCATTTTTTTAGTACGAATTTGATGCCAGCCAAAAATAATAATGTGATTGTGAAAATGTGCAAAACTTTTATCACCCGTCATAGCGCGCCTAATTAAATAAGTAACTGTTTGCCCTGTTTTACCTAACAGGACACCAAATAAAGCTAAACCAAATGGAATTTGCAGTATCGCCACAATCCATCTACCCAGATCTGTAGTTGCACTAAAATCACCATATCCTACCGTTGAGGTAGTAACGATATAGTAATAAACAAAAGTGCTAATTGGCCTCAGTGCGGCTTCTTCAGCGAAGATTAACAACAACCAGATCAAGACCATATGTAATAATGTCGCAATAGCGACAGCTTGCCAACTAACCTGATCAATATGGTTTCTGACTAGTAAAAATAATCGTTTAAATATAAAAGGCATGCCCACACTTGGTTATTCAGCTATCAATTATCGATAAGTTACTGTAATGCTTAAATGAAGGCAATGGTTGAAATACTTTTGAGGATCAAGATTATTATCTAGACTGCTTTTTTAAAGTAGAACAGTGTAAGCTATACTTGAATTATTAATTATAAAGTCGAGCGTGTTATGTCAGGTGTATTAGCTTCTGTTGATCAACGAACTCAACTCGTTGGTGAAAATCGCTTAGAGTTATTATTGTTTTATTTGCACAGTCGCCACTTGTTTGCTCTTAATGTCTTTAAAGTTAAAGAAGTAGTGAAACTGCCGCATCTTAGTATCATTCCACATGCCCATCCTAAAATATCAGGCGTGGCCAATATTCGTGGTGAATCAATCCCTGTTATTGATTTACGCCAAGCGATTTGCATGTCTGCGGCTAAGAACACTGAAGATAGTAACTTAGTGATCACTGAATACAATCGCACAGTACAAGGGTTTCTAATTGGTAAGGTTGATCAAATCGTTAATATGACATGGTCAGATATAATGCCACCGCCTTCCTCTATCGGTAAAAATCATTATCTAACTGCGCTCACTAAAATTCAACGTGATGGCCAAGAGCAGTTAGTAGAGATCATTGATGTAGAAAAAGTACTAGCAGAAATTGTTGAGTACGAAGTACAAATTTCTGATGAGGTGCTTGATCAAAGTATCGTAAACGAATTTGTTGGCCGAAAAATACTCCATGCTGACGACTCACCTACAGCACGAAAACAAGTGAGCGATACATTAACGCAGTTGGGTATTGAGATTATCCCAGCCAGTAATGGTCTTGAAGCACTCAATATGCTTAAAGCCTGGGCTGATAAAGGCATGGACGTAGAAAAAGAGTTACTGATGGTGATCACCGATGCAGAAATGCCAGCAATGGATGGTTATCGCTTAACGCACGAGATCCGTAACGATAACCGCTTAAAAAATCTGCATGTGGTACTTAACACATCCCTCAGTGGCAGCTTTAACCAAGCCATGGTCGAGAAAGTGGGTTGCAATGCGTTTTTATCTAAATTTCAACCAGACTTACTCGTAGAAGAAGTACAAACACGTTTAAAAGCGGTCCTCGCACCACAGAAATAGCACTGTATCTAAGCGTGGCTTATGCCACGCTAGTGCTTGAATTAACGTTTGTTATAATGACGAAGAAATACGCGATTTAACACCACGACTACAACTCTATTTGCCAATTAAACACTTTCGTGATTAATTGGCAATATGTAGCAATAATCAAAACACACAATCATTATGCTAAATCATGTTGCCAAACCGTTCACTAAATTAGTGGAACGTTACCTACCCGATCCATTTATTTTTGTTATTTTACTCACACTACTTACCTTTATAATTGCGTGTGTAGTGACACCTTCAAACCCACAACAAGTGCTGAGCGCGTGGGGCAGTGGTTTTTGGAACTTACTGAGTTTTGCCATGCAGATGCTGTTGGTATTACTCACCGGATATATGCTGGCAAGTACACCGATGATGAGCCGACTGCTCACGCAATTAGCAAAACTTGCCAATACTGCGCCAAAAGCTATTTTATTAGTGACTTTTGTATCATTACTTGCCAGTTGGATTAACTGGGGATTTGGCTTAGTTATTGGCGCTTTATTTGCCAAAGCCATTGCCCGCCACACACTAGTTGATTATCGCTTACTGGTTGCCAGTGCGTATTCTGGCTTTATTGTTTGGCATGGTGGCTTGGCAGGCTCAATTCCTTTAACTATCGCAACGTCAGGGCATTTTTCACAGCAAAGCATTGGTGTGATAAACACCAGCGAAACACTTTTTTCAGGATTTAATATAGCCATAGTTATTGGCTTATTTATCATTATGCCACTGGTTAATCGTTATATGTTACCCAGCGCCAAAGACAGCATTTATGTTGATAAAACGCTATTAGCAGAACCGATACCTAAGCCCAACAATGTTACTCGCCCTGCCGATAAAATTGAACACAGTAAGTTATTAGGACTAGGCATTGGAGTGCTTGGGCTAGTTTATTTAGCTAATTATTTTGTGTTTAGTGGCGGCTCACTTAATTTAAACAGTGTGATTGCACTGTTTTTATTTTCTGCGATTTTACTGCATCAAACGCCGTATAATTTACTTAATAGCCTGCAGCAAGCAGTCCCCAGCGGCGCAGGGATTATTATCCAGTTTCCATTTTATGCTGGGATCATGGCAATCATGGTACAAACAGGTTTGGCGCAGCAAATATCACAAGGATTTATCGCCATCGCCAGTGCACAATCACTGCCGTTTTGGAGCTTTTTAAGCGCGGGATTAGTCAATATATTTGTGCCATCTGGCGGTGGACAATGGGCGGTACAAGCACCGATAGTGATACCCGCAGCACAAGCTCTGGGTGCAGATATACCACGCGTGGCTATGGCGGTAGCTTGGGGTGATGCGTGGACTAACCTGATTCAACCATTTTGGGCCTTGCCAGTGCTAGCAATTGCCGGCCTAAAAGCCAAAGACATTATGGGCTTTTGTTTAGTGCAGCTAATTATAACCGGCGTGTTTATATCCTTGGTGTTGAGTTTTTATCCGTAACGCTTGCTGCAAAAATATAGCGTGAGTAACACCTCACGCTATTTAAATTTGTTAACTCGACAATATCTTCATCGGCAGGCTTAAAATTGCATTTTCAGAGTCAGCAAAATGCATCATCACAGCCACATGGCCTGCAACTACTAAAGCGTACATCACGGCCGAAAAACCTTGCCCATATTTATCTAGTGGCAGTAAATGTGAATAGTGGCGGCCGCGCCATTCAAAGGCTATTTCCAGTGCACCGATAAATAAGAAAAACACTAATAGCATTAAGCCAAAGGTGTAGCTTAGCCATAAGCCAAATAACACGCCTAAAATACAAATACTCAATCCAACCCATGAACGCATTGAGAAGCTAATACTTTTTAATACATGCCCGCCATCAAGCGGCAAGATAGGTAACAAGTTAAATAAATTCAATAATGCGCTGAGTACTGCGACCCCGGCGAATATTTCCATCTCGGTGGCGTAATAAAGCACCACCCCCATTACGGAGGTGATCAAACCAAATGCGGGCCCCATTAAAGAAATCACCACATCTTGCCAGCGGGTGGTAATTTTATCGTCGCTCACCGCAAGACCACCGACGAACGGGATCAAGTAAATGCCTTTGGTTTTAATCCCAAAATATTGCATTGCTCTAACATGGCCGTATTCGTGGATCACTAAACAGGCAATCAGCATCAAGGCAAATTCAAAGGTGAACAGCCACGCATAACCAGCCACTGAGGCGCCAGCTAACGCCACTTTAACAACTTTGGCACTTTTAAAGATCTTAAAACCAAGCGCAAATAATCCAAGCAGCCCCTGCTTAGGTTTGGTTTTTTCAATTGGTGGCAAGGTGAGCTGTTGTACAAATTGATTATTAATATGAAGTGATAAACTTTGTTCAACTACAGCACTGGTGTCTAAGCCAATTACTTGATCGTCAAGTTTAAATTCAAAATAATTTTCGCGCGGATTATCAAACCCAATCGCTTGTTGTTGCTGAAAAATTTTTACAATTTGTTGCCCTGCGAGCACTAAACTAAATTGTTGATCAGCGAGGGTCAGCTGTATTTGCATGATGTCACTTTAAACCTTAAAAATTATATCGTTAGTATACCCATTTTTTTAACGAGATTATGGAATATATTTGCAACTATAAAGCTGACACCTTCGCTATTCTCGACTACTTTTAGTTAACAAGTAAATTTTATTTCAGGGAAGAAAATGACAAAATTAGCACGCAGCATTCTGGTCGTTGATGATTCAAAAGCTATTTTAGTAGTGATGCAGGCTATCTTAAATGAGCTTAATGTGCCCAATGTAACTACGTGCTTGAATGCTCAAGACGCTCTTAATAAAGTAAAAACGAATCTATATACTTTTGACGCCGTGTTTACTGACCTGAATATGCCAGACATGGATGGCATGGAGCTTATTCGCCACCTTGGCGATATCCAATATCCAGGCGCAATTGTCATTATTTCGGAAATGAATTCAAAAATCATTGATTTGGCGGCTGATTTAGCCCGAAAAAATAATGTACATTTAATTGGTAACATCGCCAAACCAGTGCAACTCAACCAAGTTTATACACTGCTACAAAAACTAGAGTATTTAGCTTGTCATACTGAAAAACCCACAGAACCAATTTCTGAAACGCAATTGCTGCATGCAATAAGTCATAATGAGATAACGCCGTTTTATCAACCAAAAGTAAACCGTAATAGTAATAAAGTTGAAAGCATAGAAGTATTAGCCAGAATAGTGACCGCGGAACAAGGCGCAGTACTTTTACCGGAGCGATTTATTTGTGTCGCTGAAGATCTA
This sequence comes from Pseudoalteromonas sp. SG44-17, assembly GCF_014164235.1. Lineage (NCBI taxonomy): Bacteria > Pseudomonadati > Pseudomonadota > Gammaproteobacteria > Alteromonadales > Pseudoalteromonadaceae > Pseudoalteromonas > Pseudoalteromonas sp. SG44-17. The sequence continues at coordinate 62,449 of NZ_JACJEV010000016.1, forward strand.
GATTTAATTAACCTAATCACATTTCAGTTGTTTGAAAAGGCAACAGGCGATTTCTCAGAAATAAAAACTCGTTTAGGCTACAAACTTAAACTGGCCTTTAATTTGTCTCCCTGCCAGCTAGAAGATTTAAGCTGCCCAGATAAGCTGGCTTTAATTTTACATCTTAATCAATTGACCCCAAGTGAAATTATTTTAGAGATCACAGAACAGCATGCTTTATCCAGTTCAGCACAGCTAGAAACTCTAAACCGTTTGCGAATGCGTGGTTTTGGTATTTCTCTTGATGATTTTGGCACTGGGTTTACCAATGTACAACAATTAAAAACACTGCCTTTTACTGAGGTGAAAATAGATCGTACCTTGATCAGTAATATTGAAAGTGATTTATTTTCTCAGGTCATTGTTAGTAGCTTAGTGAATATAGCTATTCAAGATGACTTAACAATTGTCGCTGAAGGCATTGAGCGCGTTGAGGAGCTTGAATACTTGGAGCGTTTTAAAGAGCACATTTTAATGCAGGGCTTTTTGATCAGTCGCCCAAAAGGCAAAACTGAATTTATTCGCTGGGCGCAATCATGGCTACATATGGTTTCATTAAATAGTCATAGCCGACGTTAATTTTTTCGTTTCGCCATGGTATTCTCAGCGCTTAACAATTTATTGCTACTTTCCAAGCGCTGACGCCACATTTGCTTAGCAACTGCTTGCATATTAGCTGATTGATCATGCTCGTCTACAATTTCAAAGCCCATTAACGCTTCAATCATATCTTCGAGCGTCACAATCCCCTGCACATCACCATATTCATCTACCACTAAGCAAATATGAGTGCGCTCAGCTAACAAAGTATGTAATAAAGTAGGTACATATAAGGTCTCTGGCACAGTATAAATAGGTTTTATCAACTTGCTGATTTTATAGTTCTCGCCCAATCGATGATACGCCAACATAATATCGTTTTTATGTACAAAACCGATAATATCATCACCATTTTTATCATATACCAACACTCGAGAAAACGACGCTGAACCATGCTCAGCTAAATACTGATTTACAGTTAAATCTTTATGCACTTTAAACAAGACGGTACGCGGGGTAAGTAATGAATCTAATTTAGCGTGGCGAAAATGCAATAAACTACGGATGATTTCAGACTCTTCCTGATGCAAAGCACCTGATTGCGACCCCATATCAGCCATAGCTTCAATTTCTTGACGAATATAATACTCTTCGTTGTAATTACGGCCCAATATACCGGTGAGTTTTTCAGCAAGCCACACAAAAGGCTTTAGTGCGATGACTAAATACTGTAATGCTTGGGTCACCATAGGTGCAAGCGTTCGCCAATGCTTTGCGCCCAGAGTTTTTGGAATAATTTCTGACAGCACCAATACTAACAATGTCATTATCGCCGAAGCAATTCCCACCGCCGCATCAGAAAAAACCACCGCGGCTTGTGCCCCTACACCGGCAGCACCTGCAGTATGGGCAACCGTATTTAAGGTTAAAATAGCAGCTAAAGGCTGATCTACATTGGTTTTTAATTGCTCAAAACGTTTGGCTAGCTTAGGCTTTTTTTTACGCAATACTGCGACATAGCTTGGCGTAATACTCAATAGTACGGCTTCCATAATCGAACATAAAAAAGAAATCGTAATCGCCGCAACCATGTAAACGATTAATAATGTCACTGTTACCCCTTAGCCAGTCAGTCAATTATACCCCCTTAGGTATACACCTTACCAAGTGTAGCCCCTAACCTCAAACCTTACGCTGCTGAGCAATGAAATCCATCGCAGAGCACTTTTTGGCACCACAACCACATGCTATATTAAATTAAATTCCCTACATCAGGCTCAATAATGAATTTTAGTTCACTATGGCGCGGTAAAGCACCTCGCCTAACAACCACATTCGCGGTGTTAACTTTAAGCACATTAAGTAGCGCTTTAGTCGCTGCACCATTAGATAAAGCAGATATTAAGTTTATTGGCCCAATTGCAGCCGACATGCAGCTAAAGCCATATCAAACTGAGCATCAAGATGCGATTATTAACGCACTATTACCTAGCATTCAACAACCAACAACAAGTATTACGGTATTTGGCGAAAAATTAAAGTGGCAAACCTTAGACAAAGTAAATGCGTTAACTCTTGGTGGTCTACAAGCATTAAAGTTTACCGCTCATGCAGAGCGCTTTAGCCAAGGCACATTGACACTTAAAGGTATCGAAAAAGCGCAGTTGTTTATCGATGGTGAAAAACAATCAGTCACAAAAGAAAGCTATGAACTGGCATTACCGCAAGGCGATCACCAAATAGTGATTATTGCTGAACAAGTTGCTAATTGGCACGATGTTGACGTTGATTTCAACCCTAAAGCAGCAATTGATAGATTAACTTTTAGCAATAAAGAGCAACACGGTTTATCTGCTAAACAACTGTTTGATGCCACAACGGTTAGTTCACTATCTTTAGCACCTGATGCCAAACACTATTTAGTGGCAAAACGTCATTATCAGGATAGCACTGGCAATCAAGCAAATGTGATCACAGAGCTAAAAAATGATGATAATCAAACAGTTTACCGTTTTGAGTCGGGTCAACCGAGTAACATTATTTGGAGCCCCGATAATAATTATTTAGTCTATCTATTAGATGGAAAGTTAAAGCAATTAAATCGAAAAACCCTTAATCTTAAAGTGATTGCCAGCAACCTAGAGGGCGCGGGTGACTTTGCATATTACGATAACAACAGCTTAATCTTCAGCTGGTCCAAATCACCAGCAGCTGATAACAGCCTAACTAAACACTACCAAGGTTTACAAGATCGTTGGTCATATGCCCGCACAACCTCACAAGCTTACTTATTAGATATAAGTACAGGCCTGAGTAAAACAATAAGCCAAGGACCACTTAGTCACAGTATTGAAGATTTTAATAGCAAACGTGGTACGGTATTACTGAGTCGTGGTGTGCAAGTAATGCAAGCGTCGACTCACCCCACCACTGAGTTAGTGGAATTGAATATTACCAATGCGAGCAACACAGTTATTGGTCAGTTTGCTACGTTTAATCAAGCTAAATACACAGGTGATGACATTTATGTCACTGCGGGTCCTGATTTTAAAGATGGTTTAGGCAGAAACCTACCTGAGAATATGCTTGCTAACAACTATGATGGACAGCTTTACCTATTAACTGATCATGGTAAAAATGCAGCACCATTAAGTCGTGAATTTGATCCTGCCATTGGTCAACTTGAAGTGCTCGCTAATGGCGATGCCCTCGTTAAAGTCACTGAGCAAGATACGATTGCTTTGTACCTGTACGATAAAAGCAAACAACGCTTTAGCAAACTCAAAACAGGTTTTGATGTAGTTGAACAATTCAGTTTTTCACACAACCGCAGCCCAGCTATTTTAGTTAGCGGCTCTAATGCATCATCTCCACAGCAATTAAAACAGTTAAGTATTAATAAAAACACCGCAACCACATTGTGGGATTCTAAACCACAAGCGTATGCAAATACCGATATAGCCAGCTTAGATGAATTTAACTTCATCAATACCGCAGGTGTTGAAATTAAAGGTCGTGTTTACTTTCCAAGCAATCTTGATAAGAACAAACACTACCCAGCATTAGTATATTACTATGGCGGTACATCACCGGTTACTCGTGGTTTTACTGGGCGTTATCCTTTCAATTTATGGGCAGAGCATGGCTATGTGGTTTATGTAGTGCAACCGACCGGTGCAACTGGATTTGGCCAACAGTTCTCTGCTAAGCATGTGAATGCGTGGGGTCAATATACTGCTGACGATATTATGCAAGGTACCCAAGCACTATTAAAACAGTATCCATTTATTGATAAAAATCGTTTAGGTAATTTAGGCGCATCATACGGTGGCTTTATGACTATGTTACTGACCACTAAAACAGACATGTTTAGTGCCTCAATCGCACACGCGGGGATTTCTAATATTACCTCGTATTGGGGTCACGGTTGGTGGGGCTATTTATATTCTGGCGAAGCCTCTAAAAACAGCTATCCTTGGAATAATAGTGAACTATACAGCCAACATAGTCCGGTTTTCCATGCAGACAAAGTAACCACACCGCTACTGCTATTACATGGTGATGCTGATACCAATGTACCTGTAGGCGAAAGTCACACTATGTATACTGCGCTGAAACTACTAGGCAAAGATGTTGACCTTATTGAATATAAAGGGGCGGACCATCAAATTTTTGCTCGCGATCAACGCTTTGATTGGTGGGATACTATGCTTGCCTACTTCGATAAGCATTTAAAAGAGCAACCACAGTGGTGGCAGTACTTATACCCTGAAAAGTAGCTTTTATTCTGTTCAACAGGTAAACCTAGTATGTTTACCTGTTGATAATAATTAAATAATCACCTAAATAGTGCATAAATACTAAAAATCGCCCTTCTCACCTTTTACGAATGAGTGATAACATAGAGGCATCATTAAAGGTAATTAAGATACTATGACTATTCATGTTTTATTGGTTGAAGATGACGAACTATTAGTAAAACGTATATTCAATCATTTTGCAGAGACTGAATTTTGCATTGAAAATGATGCGACTGGCGCTGATGCCTTAGCAATAGTGCAATCTCGCGCTAATAATCATGATGCCATATCATTAGCAATTATTGACATAGTATTACCTAAACGTGATGGCTTACATTTAGCAAAAGAACTCAACACCCTCACAGACATTGGTGTGATCATGCTTTCAAGCAGAGATTCTCAAGCCGATCGTATTGCCGGACTTGCCCAAGGCGCTGATGACTATATTTGTAAACCAGTTGATTTATTAGAGCTTGAACTACGTATAAGAGCACTTTATAAGCGCTTGAAAAGCAATAATAACAGTAGCGATGAAAGCGAAGAATTCATTGAATATGCTGACTTCAAACTGCATCCAGACAACCGTACTTTAATCACTGCTAATGGCATTGAATCTAGGCTCACTGAAGCGGAACATAAAGTGTTAATTTGTTTGATCTCAAACGCAGGAAAAGCCACGTCTCGTGAAAAAATATCAGAAGAAATTGGCCAGCCAGATTGGAGTCCAAATGACAGAACTGTTGATGTTTTAATTGGCCGCTTACGTAAAAAACTGAGCGATGAAAAAGACCAAAAACGCATCGTTACGGTACGCGGTAAAGGCTACATGCTGTCAATTTAATGCAATCTAACCACTAATACTGGGTTAATTGTGATAACAAACGTTCAAATGCACGATAATTGAGTGCCTCTTTTAGTTCATCTAAACTAATATTATCTTGCCCTTTTAGATCACTAATTGTTCGCGCTACTTTGATCACTCGATGATAAGAGCGTGGCGATAATGATAGCTTTTCACTGGCTTTAGCTAAAAACTGTAACTCCGGCGCTGCAAGCGCGCAATGCACACTCATTTCTTTATTATTAAGTCGCGCATTGACTTTACCTTGGCGACGCAATTGCAGATTATATGCCGACTCGACCCGCGTGCGCACAGTCGCACTACTTTGTTCTTCTTGAGTGCTTTGCAATTGCGCGCTATTTAAACGTGGTAGCTCTATTTGTAAATCAATACGGTCAATAAATGGTCCTGACACTCGCGATAAATAACGCATAACTTGATCCGGAGTTGCGCGCTTATCATTATGACAACCCGTAGGACTTGGATTAAGAGCCGCAATTAATTGAAACTGTGCAGGAAACTCCATTTGCCTTGCCGCTCTTGAAATCGTTACTGTGCCTGTCTCCATAGGCTCGCGTAATGAGTCAAGCACCTTACGTTCAAACTCTGGTAGTTCGTCAAGAAATAATACGCCATTATGCGCTAGTGAAATCTCCCCGGGCTTTGGGTTTGAAGAGCCTCCGACTAGTGCCACAGCGGAGCATGTGTGATGAGGATTACGAAATGGTCGCTTGCGCCAATTAGTTAGATCGACACTTTGGCCAATAATTGAATACAACGCTGCGGTGGAAAGTGCCTCATCATCGGACATGCCCGGCATAATAGTCGGCATACGTTGCGCGAGCATTGACTTCCCCGTACCAGGTGGCCCCAAAAAAAGTAAATTATGGCCACCCGCCGCAGCGATTTCTAACACTCTTTTCGCGCCCGGCTGGCCTTTTACATCACTTAAATCAATTAAGAATTCAACACCGCTATGTTGCTGTTCTGGGTAGCTAATATTAAGAGGTAAAGGCTGCTGATTGAGTAAATCACTCCATACTTCTTGGATAGAAGAGACCGCTTTGCGCTCAACGCCATTTACTAAACTCGCTAAACTGTCATTTACTAAAGGTAAAAAACAACAACGCCCTTGTGCTTTAGCTGCTAAAACTGATGGGAGTATTGCATTCACGCCACGCACTTCGCCATTCAGTGCCAGCTCACCATAAAATTCATAGCGTTCAATATCAGTGCAAACAATTTGCTCTGAAGCGATGAGAATACCAACCGCAATCGCTAAATCAAAACGCCCCCCCTCTTTGGGTAAATCAGCAGGTGCTAAATTGACTGTAATGCGTTGGTCTGGAAAACCAAATTTAGAGTTTTCTAATGCGCTGCGTACACGATCTTTGGCTTCTTTTACTGAGGCTTCGGGCAAACCTACAATATGAAATGCTGGTAAACCATTACCTAGATGCACCTCAACGATCACTTCAGGTGCTTGAATACCCACTTGGGCACGAGAATAAATTCGAGCTAATGACATCCTTTGTCCCTGTAACGTTCTGTTCTTTACAGTCTAGTCAGGATATTTAAAAATATGTAGTGTTAGTTGCCATTTCATTGCTGCAAGGCGTAACAGCAAGGTGGTTAACATCGCTAACACCATCGCTATCTCTGTCTCAATGTTCAATACAATTGCTTGGGTATAAACAATACCACCAGCAATACAAGTAATTGCATATAGCTCACCTTTTAATAGCATAGGAATATTGCCTGCCAACACATCTCGCGTTACCCCGCCAAAGCAACCGGTGATCACCCCCATAATAATTGCGGTTGTAGCTGGCATCCCCGCGAGCAATGCTTTTTGCGCCCCCATTACAGCAAAGAACGCTAAACCAAACGCATCTGCAACTTGTAAATGATATAAAGGAATTGATTTTTGCTTATTGATCAATCGCGTGGTAACAAAGACAGATGCAAATATCGCGATAAAATAACTTTGGTCGTGTAACCAAAATACCGGAACATCTAAAATCAAATCTCGAATTGTGCCACCACCTATCGCGGTGACCGTCGCCAGTACCACGACTCCAAAGCCATCCATTTTTTTATCATAGGCAATTAAAGTGCCTGACATGGCAAATACGGCGATGCCAATTAAATCAAACCAATGATAAAGTTCAGTCATATATCCAAGCCATCCCAAGATGCGAATCGAAGTTAAAATAAACAGTGCTTAACGACGCCGTTTTAGCACAATAAATCCAAAGTTATAAGTGAACTTTAGATTTATTGCTATTTCTATTAATTCAGTAACTGCTGCGCTGTTTGCAACTGCTTATAACGTACGACCAATGTAATGCCACGCAGTAGCATAAAGCAGGTCATTGCTAACCAAAGCGCATGATTTTGCCAAGCATTAAACACCCAAAACACGCCAAAGAATCCAACTAATGCTGAAATTAGCATGGTATTTCGCATATCTTGAGCTCTAGTTAGGCCAACAAAAATACCATCAAACAAAAAGCAACTCATTGCCGCTAATGGCATAAAAATTAACCATGGTAAGTATTCATTGGCGGCTTTGATCACTTCAGGAATATCTGTTAATAAGGTAATAATTTGCGAACCAAACAATGCAAAAAACACGCTATAACAAAAAGCAAATAGCATTCCCCAAAATACGCTTATTTTTACCCATAAGTTTATACGCCGTACGCTATGTTGACCTTTTGCTTGGCCAACTTTTGCTTCACTTGCATAGGCAATACCATCAAGAGCAAAGCTCACTAGCATTAAAAAGTTCAGTAATACAGCATTTACCGCAAGCGTTACCTCGCCAATGCGTGCACCATAGAAGGTCATAAAGCTAAAACACAGTTGTAAAATTAAGGAGCGAATAAAAATATCACGGTTAAGACTTAATAACGCCCACATTTTATCTCGGCTAAACCACCCACCTAAAAATAGCGGCACAGTCATTTTTTTCGCCAACCTAAAAACCAAGAATAATGCAAATAATAGCGCGGTATAATCGGCAATCAACGATGCCCAAGCAGCTCCGGCGACTTGCCAATCTAAGTACACAACAAAATAAATATCTAAAACAATGTTGGTGATATTAGTAACTAGTAATAAATAAAAAGGCCCTTTACCGTAATGAATCCCTAACATCCAAGCTAATAATACCAAGTTACATAATGCCGCTGGTGCACTAAAAATACGAATTTCAAAATAACTATAAGCTTGTGCGAGCACCTGCGCACTGGAACCAGAAAGGTAAGCTATGGCATTTTTAATAAGTGGCGATAAAGCAATTAAAGAAAATGCCACGATAAGCGCTAATACTAAACTGCGCTTTAATAATCCGGCTAATTGAGGATAATCTTTCTTGCCATAAGCTTGCGCAACCAGCCCTGTGGTACTCATGCGTAAAAAGCCCGCCAACCAAAATAGTAATGAAATTACCGTGGCGCCCAAGGCAATTCCGGCAAGAAAATGAGCACTACCAAGATGCCCTATTACTGCAGTATCAACTATTCCTAACAGTGGCACGGTTATATTTGATAATATCATTGGACCAGCTAACAACAGCAAGCTTTTATGGTGTGCTTTATGACGATTAAGAAATTTTTTCACAGTCTGCTATCGATCCTCTTTTGTCTATCTTTACCTGCTCACAGCGCAGTTATTTTACAGTATCATCATGTCAGTGAGACCCTGCCAGCAGTCACCAGTGTCAGTGCAGAAACCTTCACTGAGCATTTAAACTATCTAAAACAGCATGACTTTAACGTAGTGCCACTGAATGAATTACTATCTGCTTTACAACAAGGCCAAAGTTTACCAGATAAAACCGTCGCTATTACCTTTGATGATGGTTACAACAATAATTATGAACAAGCAGCGCCGATATTAGAAAAGTTTGCTTACCCCTATACTATTTTCGTTAATCCAAAATTGATTGATGAAGGTAAAGGCTATGTAATGGGCTGGGATAAACTCAGAGAACTTGCCAAAAAAGGTGCTCTGATCAGCAATCACAGCGCACAACATGATTACCTACATCGTAAATTAGCCGATGAAACAACCCAACAATGGCAGGCGCGTGTTAAGCAAGATATTTTGTCATCACAACAACGGATCAAAGAAGAAATTGGCCATGACTATAAATATTTAGCATATCCATATGGCGAGTTTAATAACCAATTACAAATTTTAGTGAAAGAGTTGGGCTTTATTGGTATTGGCCAACACTCTGGTGCCATCAACAAAGACTCTGATTTTAGCCGTTTACCACGCTTTCCGGCTTCTGGGTTTTATAGCAAGCTTGATACGCTAGTGACCAAACTAAACTCTCGCGCATTTTCAATCCAAGAGCTTACTTATATTGATAGCGTGACCAGCCAAAATCCACCTCAGATCAGCATTAAATTTAATATGGGAGACTTTCATAAAAGTCAGCTAGCTTGTTATGTATCGGGCATCGGTCAGGCAAAACTAAACTGGTCAGCAGCTGATACTGTGACCATAAATTCACCGAAAAATTTAGCTCAAGGGCGGTCACGATTTAACTGCACAGCACCATCAATTACTCATAAGAATAGCTATTATTGGTTTTCACAACCGTGGGTAATTGTGCAGTAAAAATATAATCCCTTGATAATTATCAACCTGAGCCCGGGATAATCAGCTCAAGTTTATAAGGTGACTACTTTTTCATTGCTTGGTTTAGTAGATGCTGCGTCACTTTATCAAGCGAGACCACCGCTAAAGCTGCTCCGATCTCTACAGCGGCTTTAGGCATGCCCCATACCACTGACGATAGTTCATCTTGCGCTACGGTATAAGCACCATGCTGTTTTAGCGCCAGTAAACCTTGCGCACCATCGCTCCCCATACCCGTTAATAAAGCTGCGATGGTATTTTTAGGGCACACTTTAACCAGCGAGTTAAACAATACATCAACCGCAGGACGATGACGGTTAACCGGCTCGCTCTCATCAAGCTGACAATATAAGCTGCCTCCTTGCTGTATAACGCTTAAGTGTTGACCACCCGGGGCGATAAACGCCCAGCCAGCTTTTAACTTATCGCCTTGCTGCGCCTCTTTGACATTGATAGTGCATGTTCTATCCATGCGCAAAGCAAATGAACTACTAAACACAGGTGGAATATGCTGCGTGATAACGATCGGAGGGCAGTTTTCTGGCATTCTTATTAGCACCTCTTTAATCGCCTCAGTTCCTCCTGTTGAAGCTCCAATCGCCAAAACCTTATTGATACTAAACTGTGCATTACTTAACGTTTCGATAGGTTGTACTTGGCTTAATTTAAAAGGCCGTACTCGTGCCGCCGCTGCCGTACGGACCTTTTGTTGCACTAATTTAGCATACTGGCTTAATTGCTCAGATACATTGACTGTCGGCTTAGCTATAAAATCAACTGCCCCTAATTCCAGCGCCTCCAAAGTCATCGGTGAACCTTTTTGGGTGAGCGTTGATATCATTACCACAGGCATAGGCCGTAGACGCATTAGGTTTTTCAAAAAACTAATGCCATCCATTTTCGGCATTTCAATATCTAAAGTCAGCACATCGGGATTAAGTTGCTTAATCATTTCTCGTGCTTGATAAGGGTCTTCTGCACACCCTACGACCTGAATATCATCAGCCTGGTGCAGTACCTCCGTCAATACTCGTCGAATCAATGGCGAGTCATCAATCACTAACACCTTGACCATTTTTTACCCCTTAAAATAACTCAATATCGGTTTTAGAATCTTGTTCTTCGATATCATGTAAATAACGGACTTCGCGTTTTTCAATCACATCAGTGTGCATGTCGCGCAATTTTTTAACCTGCGCTTTGCCTGTTTGAGGGTTAAAATTGACCTTACGCGGCCAAGGCCCCCCCACATCATGAGACACTAATTCTAGCCCTTCTTCTTGCACATAAGAGTAAGCAAAGCGAATATTACCAAGGCCAATATCTGTCATCGAGCGAATAATTTTACCGCCGCCAAACAGTTTTATTTTTAGATTTTGCCTAGAGGCGCCATTTTTAAGTACTTCATTAATTAAAAACTCCATCGCCCAGTTACCATAACGACAATTTAAGTTATGCGCACTAGTTGGCTCTACGCCTTTTTCAATCGGTAACATAAAGTGATTCATGCCACCCACACCAAGCTTGTCATCATAAATGCAAGCAGCAATACATGAACCTAGCACAGTGGAAATCACCTCATCGTTTTTTGACACGTAAAACTCACCGGGCAATACTTTAGCAATAACTTGCCGCTGACCTGAGTCCCAAAACCGCTTAATATGCTCAAACCCATGTAATACTGGCTTAAAATGACTATCCATAAATCACCTTCTGATACATAGTTTTACCTAAGTTTTTAAACTCACTATGCTCCTTTCCCATGGTTTCAGAATGACCTAATAATAGGTACCCATGATCAGCTAAAATATGACAATAACGGTGGAATAACTGATCTTTTGTTTCTTTATCAAAATAAATCACCACATTACGACAAAAGATCACATCAAAAGGCCCTTTCATTGGCCAGTCTTGTAATAAATTCAACCGCTTAAAATGAATTTTTTGCTGTAATTCAGGTTTAACTTTGAATAACTCACCATCTTTAGTTTTTAAAAACCAGCGCTGTAATTGATGTTGTTCAAGTCCATTCACATTAGCCGCAGTGTAGGTACCTGATTGTGCTTTAGCTAATACATTTGAATCCAAATCAGTGGCTAAAATTTTCACATCCCAATCGGCTGGAAATAACCCATGTAAGGTCATAGCTAAAGAATAGGGTTCTTCCCCAGTTGAACAACCTGCAGACCATATCCGAACTCGCCGAGTGCTTTTATTTGTCACTAATAACTTGGGTATTACATGGGATTGCAAATAATCAAAATGATGTGATTCACGAAAAAAAGAAGTCAGATTAGTTGTTATTGCATTGATAAAATCACTAAATTCTTGCTCTTTATGTGCCTCTAAATAAGCTAAATACTGTTTAAAATTTGTCAGCTGCAATGTTCTGAGCCGACGAGCAAGACGTGAATAGACCATTTCTCGTTTATGATCACCTAATACAATGCCACACGCGTCATAAACTATTGCAGCTATTTGCTTGAAATCATGGTCGGTTAGTAAAAACTCTTTCATTACAATTACTCGCAATAGGCGTGACTGAGCTGCGATTGAATATTAACAAAATTGCTAAAAGTTAAGACTCTGGATTTTTCAAAGTACAGAGGCTTAACTAGTAATGCGATTGCAAAAAACGTTAAAATTCCTCCCATTCATCAGCTGAATTAGCAAAGTTATTACCTCGCGCTTTACTACGGATATTATTACTACGTGGTGGCGCGGTAGTAGGAGTTACTGATGCAGTATTAATTACAGCGTCTTGCTGACTTATAGTAAAAAAGTTCAGTAACCGGGTCATATCATTCGCTTGCTCTGACATTGACTCGCTGGCCGCGGATGCTTGCTCAACTAAGGCCGCATTTTGCTGGGTCATTTCATCCATTTGCGAAATAGCTTTGTTGACTTGCTCAATACCTGAACTTTGCTCTTCGGACGCTGCTGCAATATCAGATATCATTTCAGTTACTTTTTGTACTGCAATAACAATTTCTTTTAAAGTGGCTCCTGATTCATTAACTAATAAAGTGCCATCTTCAACCTTACCAACGCTATCTCTGATCAACTCTTTAATTTCTTTTGCAGCACCCGCTGAACGCTGCGCTAAATTACGCACTTCGCCAGCAACAACAGCAAAGCCACGCCCTTGTTCACCAGCTCTAGCAGCTTCAACAGCGGCATTAAGAGCTAATAAATTAGTTTGAAATGCTATTTCGTCAATCACGCTAATAATATCGGCAATTTTTTTACTCGACTCATTAATTGCCGACATGCTGATCACCGCGCGATTAACAACTTCGCCCCCTTGCTGCGCTTTGTCGCGCGTTTCTTCTGCTAATTCATTAACCACTTTTGCATTATCAGCATTTTGACGTACTGTACTGGTCATTTCCTCCATGCTAGATGCTGTTTCTTCAAGCGATGAGGCCTGCTCTTCTGTACGCTGGCTTAGATCAGCGTTGCCTTGAGATATTTCCTCTGCTCCACTTGCCACTAAGGTTGCCGAGGTATTAATACGATTAATGACTTCCGTTAATTTATCAGCCGTGGTATTGGCATCACGCTTGAGTTTTTCAAACGACCCCTGATACTCTTGCTCTATCCGTTTTGATAAATCACCATTGGCCATCGCATCAAGCATATTAGCAGTACCGGTGACAGCATCATCAACAATACCAATTAAACCATTTAGACCTTTAGCTAAGCGTAAAAAGAAACCGCCCTTACCTTGCTCTGTAACACGAGCGTCTAGATTACCTTTGCGTGCAGAGCTGACTAAGTCAGCAATTTCTTTTTCTATTGCGACTTCGGCTGTTCGATCTTCCCACTCCACCACAGTGCCAATACGTTCATTTTCTGGGGAAAAAATAGGGTTCGCAACTAAGCCAAAGGTGCGCCCACCTACAAGTATCTCTGCACTGTAAGTATCGGTTAGCTTGCTTAACAGATTGCGTTGATGAGCTGGGTTCTTATGAAATACATCAATGTTTTGCCCTATTAACTGACTACAATCAAAATTAGGTAAGTCGCGTCGTAAATCTTGCTCTGCGGCGCGCATCATATTTTGCACCGCTTCATTCATATATATAATATCGTTTTTAGTATTTGCAATCATGGTGTTTGTGGCAACCCGATCCAGCGCTCTTCGTACACGTAAATTCTCTTCAGCAGCACGTTTTTCAGCAGTCGATTTTTTAATACTTTCGGTTAAATCTTGCCACTCAATTATTGTTCCTAAGCGCTTACCTTCTTTATTAAACCAAGGGGTCGCAATAATATTAAAAATTAACGATGCAATTTCTAGTTTTGACTCAATAGAGTCGGTCAAGTTTGTATACAACTGAACCTGTTGTGCTGTATTTTCAAAAAATGCCGTAATACTTGAGCCCACTATACTATTGACGGAAAAATCACCTAGTACACTCTGCAGCTCACCTTGTCTGGCTTGGAACATTTGTTTTAATTGATTGTTAGCAAACACTATCTGTAAATCATTGTCTGCCATCATCACACTCGCCTGGCAGATCGTTAATGCGCTCGATAGATCAGCATCCCTTTTTGATTCTTTTTCTAATTCTTTTTGAGCTGTGATGTCTGTCGCATATTTAACCACCTTATAAGGTTTGCCACTGAGATCAAAAATTGGGTTATAAGATGCTTGGATCCATACTTCACTGCCATCTTTAGCGATACGTAAGTACTCACCTGAGTCAAATTCACCACGACCTAATTTTTGCCAAAACAGTTGGTATTGCTCACTTTTAGCAACCTCAGGTTCAATAAATATACGGTGATGCCGCCCGACTATTTCTTCTAACTGATAACCAAATGTCTGCAAAAAGTTGTCATTCGCGGTCAACACGCTGCCATCTAAACCAAACTCAATCACCGCTTGAGATTTACTAATAGCAGCAATTTGACCCGCAGCTTCAACAGCAACCATCTTTTGCGCCGTAATATCACTGGCAAATTTCACAACTTTTATAACATTTCCATGCTCATCCTTAACGGGGTTATAAGTTGCTTGGATCCACACATCTTTGCCGCTTTTACTGATCCGCTGAAACTCATCAGCAATAAACTCTCCGCCTTTCAAGCTTTGCCAAAAGCTTTTATATTCACTGCTCTGAGCTTCTTTTTTAGATACAAACATTGAATGATGCTGGCCCTGAATTTCTTCTAAGGGGTAACCCATTACATCTAAAAAGTTATTATTCGCCGTAATAATTATGCCGCTAGGTTCAAACTCAATCACCGCAAGTGACTTATTTAATGCCGTAACGATTAAATCATTATTTGATTTTTTAGAATTACTAAACCACCCCATGCCCATCACCTTCTTGTTGATCACCATTTGCTATATTTAGTATTTGGCTAAATATCCATTGTTTTTTGCAGGTCCAATAACGCGACCATCTTCTCACCGACATTCACTAACCCTGCGATAAATTCAGCATTCTCTGAGCCGCTAAAGTTAGGCACCGTCTTCGCATCTTGCTCTACAATACTGTAAACATCAGATACGGCATCGACTACCATTCCCATAATCTTGCTATTTTGCTCAAAAATTACTTTCACTACGATCACCACTGTTAAAGGTCCATAGTCAATCGTCGCTAAGCCAAACCGTAATCTAAGATCTAAAATAGGTACTATGGTGCCACGTAGATTAATCACCCCTTTTACATAATCTGGGGCATTCGGGATCTCGGTGATCTCCTCCCAACTGCGAATTTCTTGAACAGTTAAAATATCAACACCGTATTCTTCATCAGCCATAATAAAGGTTAAAAACTGCTTAACTCCTTGGGCCTGTTCAAGCATTATTTTGTTATCTAATTCGCTGTGCGCAGAGATCATGAAGCCTCCAAGTTGGCTTGCGATTCAATAATCAATTCTTGGCTACCGGGTTTTCTTAATCCTGATAATTTAATTAAGCCGCTGATATCGACAATCAACGAAACCCGACCATCCCCTAATATAGTGGCACCTGACACGCCATCTACTTTTTGGTAATTAGCTTCTAAACTTTTAATCACTACTTGTTGCTGTGACAATAAATCGTCAACTAACAAACCAATTTTTTGGTTATCGCTTTCAACCACCACTAACAAGGTTTTATCAAGCGTTTCTATCGCACCTTGATGATTAAAAATACTGTATAAACGCAAGATAGGAATGTATTCATCACGCAGTCTAAGTACATCTAGGTCTTTACCCACTCGGCTGACTTTGCTGATATCTATTTGTAATGATTCAACAATAGAAATTAATGGAATAATATAGGTGTGCTTTGCAACCCTCACTAACTGACCATCTAAAATAGCCAGCGTAAGTGGCAAGCGAATAGTGAAGGTAGACCCAACACCTGCAGCAGATGAAACTTCAACCGAGCCATTGAGTGATTGGATATTACGCCTGACCACATCCATACCTACCCCACGTCCGGATATGTCGCTTACCTCATCCGCGGTTGAAAAACCGGGCATAAAAATGAGTTCATTAATTTCATCATCATCCAACTCATCAGCTTCACTTACTAGCCCATTAGCAACCGCTTTTTGTTTAATCTTTACAGTATTAAGGCCTTGTCCGTCATCCATGATCTCTATAACAATATTGCCACCTTGGTGAAATGCATTAAGTGTGACTGTACCGACTGGGTCTTTACCTGCAGCAAGACGCTGTTCAACAGTTTCTAGACCATGATCCAGCGAATTTCGCACTAAATGCACCATAGGATCTGATATTTTTTCCATTACAGTTTTATCAAGCTCGGTCTGTTCACCTAACAGTTTTAGCTCAACTTGCTTATTTAGCTTTTGCGAAATATCTCGTACTAAACGCGGAAAACGACTAAATACAAAGCTGATTGGCAGCATTCGGATACGCATTACATTTTCTTGTAAATCACGAGTATTATGAGCCAATTGCGCTAAACCTTCCTGCAAAGAGGCGATAGTCGCTTCGGTGATCTCTTGTTGACCAATTTGGCTCAACATGGCTTGAGTGATAACCAGCTCTCCAACCATATTGATCAATGAATCAACTTTATCTATGCCTACTCTGATTGAAGTAGATTCTGCAGCTGGAGTGCTTGCTTTGACCGCAGTGCCTTTTTTTATTGGTTTAACCGCAGCAACATTGACAACTGCAGGGGCTGAAGTTGAATTAGGGTTTTCCTCAATTACATCAGGTGTTGTAATTTGCGCATCATCATCAGCAAATAACCCTCCGCACAACGCGATGGTAATATCAGCATCATCTTCAACCCACTCAAATATTTCTCGAATCGCACTCTCATCTTTTGCTGTGTTTAAAAAGAATCGCCAAGATAAAAAACAATCATCGGGACTTAAATCAGCAATGTCAGGGATCTCATTATTGAAAGCTTGAGTCTCTAAATCGCCCAATTCAGCCAACTCACTGATCATATACAGTGGCTCATTGCCTGTTTTAAATAAATGATGATGTGGTTTAAAATCAATCTGATAGGTGTTTAGCGCAAGTTGAGCGGGGCTAGCAGTGACTTCCAGTTTATTTTTTTCGGCTTGATCTACCCCTAAAATCTGTTCAAACTTAATTCTCAGTGCAATAGCTTCGTCTAAATTAGGTTCTTGCTCTGCTTGTAAGCCACGAAGTAACTCCCGCAAGCAATCAACAGATTTAAGTAATAGGTTAACATGCTCTGCGGTAAGCTCTCGTTTCCCCTCACGAATTTGATCTAATAGGGTTTCTAGCACATGAGTAAAGTCAGACACAGAGTTAAAACCAAATGTACCACTGCCGCCTTTGATAGAATGCGCAGCACGAAAAATGGTATTGATTGTTTCTAAATCTTCTTCGCCAGGTACCAAGTTTAATAACTCAGCTTCCATCGCATCTAAGCCTTCAAAACTTTCCTCAAAGAAGACTTCAAAAAATTGACTTAAATCTATACTCATACCCCATCCCCTAGATTAGCGAATTACTTTTTTTAAAACCGCTAATAACTGTTCAGGATTAAAAGGTTTAACTATCCAGCCTGTTGCACCAGCAGCTTTCCCTTCTACTTTTTTGTCCATTCCTGATTCTGTTGTTAGCATTAGCAATGGCGTAAATTTATAGTTTGGTAAGGTGCGTAACTCCCTGATCAAAGTAATACCATCCATCACTGGCATGTTGACATCGGAAATCACAGCATCAAAACCTTGTTGTTTTGCGATGCTAAGTGCTTCACTTCCGTCCTTTGCCTCAGTGACATCAAAACCCGCCTTTTTCAGTGTAAAACTCACCATTTGACGCATCGATGCCGAATCATCCACGGCTAAAATTCTTTTCATATGAACTCCTTAATCTGCATTTTCTAGTATTAGATATTCACTCAGGCCTAAGCGATTAATGGCATTTTTTAAAGGCTCACTTTGCCCAACCCAAATAATTTTGTGATGTACGCACAGCAAGTGCTTTTGCAGAGCACACAATAGTTGAATCGAGGCAGTATCTACGCGTACAACTTCACTAATGTCTAAACAAACATCATCATTGCGGTGTAATTCTTGTAATAAATCTTGGTGTAAGTTTTCAACTTGGGTGATTGCTAGTTCAGCGGGAAGCTTCATCATATTGTTCGCACTTTCCATGTTTAACCAATTCATAACAAAAGCTTAGACTGAGTTAGTAAAAATGCCATAAATGCGTTGAAAAAAGAGTGAAATTATTTACAGGGGGGATAAAAGAAAAACAAAAAAGGAGCTAAACGCTCCTCGAAAATAATTAAAATATACTTATTCTATTAATAATGATCCGCAATCTGTTTAAACTCAGTTATTAATAATTTAGCATTAATTAATGGCACACTGCCCTGTTTAAATTCAGGTTTAAATATGGCCCTTACCGCCCCTTGAGGATCAACCATCGCAATTGAAGCACTATGGTCAACGGCATATTCTTGCTCATCACTATTACTAATTGCGTAAATCAAACCTAACTCTCTAACTAGTGGAAATAGATCTTTATGTTCCCCTGAGACCGCTAAAAAATCAGGATTAAAATAATCAATGTAGGCTTTGCGTTTAGCGACTGTATCGCGTTTTGGATCGACCGCTAAAAACCAAATTTGCAATGGGTATTCATCTTTCAACGCTTTATAAACGCCATTGAGTTTAGCTAATGTCAGAGGGCAAATATCTGGGCAACTGGTATAACCTAAAAACACTAAATTCCATTGACCTTGCAATGTTTGCTTAGTTACTGGCTGAGCATTTTGATCTTGTAAAGTAAAATCACTCAAAGGTTTGGCTTGTTCATATACCAAAGCTTCAACGTCAGGCATAGCGCTGTCACTACAAGCTGTTAACAGCAATAAACTTAACGCCAACCACACTCTCGCCCCACACTTAACTGCTAAGCTATTCATATAACGAACCATTTATCTATAAATAAGGCGACAAAGAGTATCATTAAATGAATAATTGAAAAACGGAATAAATCCATTGCTGTATCGTCATTCCCCGCTATTTTTAGTTTTACCGCTTTATAGATAAAAATCCCATTAAGTAATGTCGCAGCAATTAAATAAATGAGCCCCGACATACCAATTAAATAAGGCAATACACATACCAAAGCCAATAAAATAGAGTATGCAACTACACAGGTTTTACAAAAATCAATGCCATGAGTGACTGGCAACATGGGGATCTTAGCGCGTTCGTAATCACTTTTGCGAGCAATTGCCAACGCCCAAAAATGCGGCGGAGTCCAAGTAAATATGATCATCACCAATAACCAAGGAGCAGCTGCCATGTGCCCGGTTTCTGATACCCACCCTAACAACGGTGGCATGGCCCCTGCGAGTCCTCCTATAACAATATTTTGTGGCGTTGCACGCTTTAAAAAGGAGGTATAAATAAACGCATAACCAACTAACGCAAATAAGGTTAATACAGCGGTTAAAGTATTAGCCCAGATCATCAACATAATGAAACCACTCACCCCAATAACAGCGGCAAAACTTAAAGCATGCAGTTTAGATAACCGCCCCTTAGCAACTGGCCGATGGCGTGTACGTGCCATTTTGCTATCTATTTCGCTATCAACTACATGATTGATCACCGCAGCTGCTGCGGATAACAAGCCAATCCCCAGTAAACTAATAAACTGTACGCCAATACCACGACCAACATCGGGTGCCAGCGCTAAACCAACCCATGCTGTTAATACCAACATCGCGACTACTTTAAATTTACTGATCGCTAAATAATCATTTATTAAGCCGCTAATTTGGCTAGGTGCTAACTTTGTTATTGCTATTAATGGTGTCATAACTGCCCCTATGTACGTGCTTTTAAGTAAAAACATAAACGAACGACTGTTAACAATAGTATGGCAGCCATTAAATTATGTGCCAGCGCAACGCCGAGCGGGAAATGCCAGTGCACAACCGCCAAGCCCAAACAAATTTGACACAGCAACGCGACCAATACGGAGACTGTACAATGCTTTATTTTTCTCGACACAGCACGGCTATAAATGCGCCACATTATCAGCGCTAATACTACACAGGTAACTAACGCCCACATTCGATGTAATAAATGGATCGACATCCTAGCCTGCTGTGAAAGTACACCATATTCATAAGTACTTTGCTCTAATGGCAACTGAAATACACTACTCAATGAAAACGGCTGTCCGTAACTACACAATGGCAAGCCATTGCAGTGCGGCGCCGCATAATTAGCAGCAAGCCAACCGCCTAGCGCTATTTGCAATACCAACACCACTAATGCGACTAGACTAAGTTTAAAGTAACGCCGAGCTGGGCCGTCGCCGCCAAAAATTGGTTTTGCCGTTAGCCGTAAATACAATAATGTAACCAATGATAAAATACTAAATCCACCTAATAAGTGCCCCAATACAATCAGCGGCTGTAAATTCATGGTGACGGTCCACATCCCTAAAGCCGCTTGGAACACCACCAGTATTAGTAATAGTAAGGGTAATTTAATTGGCGTGGTTGGATATTGACGTTTTAATAAAGCCAATATAAATAACGCTAAAATAAGTAAACCTAACGTGCCGGCAAAATAGCGATGGATCATTTCTTTCCACGCTTTAGCGGTTTCGAACATCATATCAGGGTAGGTTTGCTCTACATGGGCTAAATCAGCCTCATGCTTGGGTACCGTCAAAAAGCCATAGCAACCGGGCCAATCCGGACAACCCAATCCGGCATCACTCAAGCGCGTATAAGCCCCTAAGCCAACAACTAAGATCGATAACATAAAAGTGGCTAATACCAAATGTTTATAGTTTTTATACATAATTGGCACTCCTTAATTTAGCTAGAACGCGAATAGTTAAGTAATTTTTTTAAATCTTTTAACAGTCCTTTTTGAGTCAAACGGTTTTGCTGTGGCTCACTATGGTAAGGATACTGCAAGACCACTAAGCCCATATGATCAATTAGATATAAACTAGCTGGTTGCAGTACATCAACCTCAGGTAACTGACGCCATGGCAGCTCTTTTTGCTGTGTCTGGCCAAGGATGGCTACATCGACTTTACCTTGATTTTTACCAAGAGCGATGTAGAGGTTCTCTAGTGCTTGTAACTGCTGTGCGCAAGCTTGTTGGCATTGTGCTGGGTGATTTAAAGCAATAGTCCATTGTTTATGCTCCGTTTTTTTCCAATCTTGTAGTTTTATTTCCTGTGTTAAAAATTCCCCTTTATTACTCGATGCACTAGGTATCCACTCAAGCTTTAACGCCAAATACGCCAGTATTAAAGGCACTAAACAACAGCCAATAAATATTAATAACGGATTGTTTTTCATTGTAATTCCTTCTTTTTAAAAGCAAATACAGCAATAACAAGGCAGGCAATCGCAATCAATAACCATTGCACTGCGTAGGCTTGATGTTTTTCGGGGCTCATCACCACAGCTTGGTAATGCGGCGCAGCAATCTCATCCGCGATACCTTGCCGATAACCAATAAAGTCAATCATGTCGCGACCTATTTGCTGTGAAAACAATGCTAAATCGATAATTTGTACGCGCTTGGGCCATGCTGTATCCGTCTTGTGTTGTGCATCTTGCAAAGTAAAGCCACTGAGCTTTCCTTGCTTTAATTGCACGGTCATTGCCAAAGGAGTCGATGGTAGGTTTATACTAGGGAGTTGCTGGCGAGTAAGTGGTGCTTTAACCCAACCCAAATTCACCAACAGAGTTTGCTTACTTTGCTGTAAACGCAGCAAGGTAAGTACATCGTAGCCAACCTGACCTTGGTAAACTTGATTATCTAACAACCAATATTGCTGCGTATCTAGCACTCCAGAGATACTTATCTGCAAGCCCGTTTTATTCCAATCACTAGGCAGTTGCTGCATTTGCTGCCAGCTCATTACTCCCTGACTTTGCAGGGCTGCTATTTGTGTTAATTGCTCAGTTTTACTTTCAGCTCGCTGTAATTGCCAATACCCTAGGCGTAAACACACCAATACCACAATGGTTACCACGCAAATGGTAATAATTGAGCTAAGCTTTTGTTTACGCCATAAAATTAACTGCATAAAGGTGACCCAGTGATTATTAAAATTATTATCGTACTGTTGCTACTATTTATACTTTTTAACTTGTTCCGTGCCTTATTTATTATGGTATCGGGTAAAACAGATGGACGGCCTATGTCTCACTATTTAGGCCGTCGTGTGCTGTTTTCTGTTATCGTCTTAGTGATTGTTATTGCGGCCCTTAAACTAGGTTTCATCCACAGTAACTCATCACCAATTGATAAAGTTACAGCACATATACAAACACAAATAAACACAACCACACCACATCAACAAAATGCCAATACCAAGCTGCGGCTTGAAACGCAAAATGTTTATCTGGGCTAAAGTGGCCCTTTAAAATACGGATCAGCATGACTAATAATAAAATAGTTCCTAAGGTCACATGCATGCCATGAAAGCCGGTTAGTAAAAAGAAAGTATTGCCATATACGCCAGCATCTAAGGTCAGTCCTAAATCCTGATAAGCATGCAAATACTCTACGACTTGCAGTCCTAAAAAACAGACCCCTAATACGATTGTCAGTGCCATAAATACTTTTAATGGCCCACGCTTATTGTTCTCCATGCCTACATGAGCAAAATGTAAGGTAACCGATGAGGTTAGTAATATTAATGTGTTGATCAGCGGCAATCCCTGCCAACCCATAGCCTGTGTCGTACTACCACCGGGTGTAGTAACTAATGGCCAGATTGCTTCAAAAGTAGGCCACAGTACCTCATTGGTCATGGCATTATTTCCGGCGCCGCCAAGCCAAGGCACAGAGATCATCCGGGCATAAAAAAGGGCACCGAAAAAAGCCATAAAAAACATTACTTCAGAGAAAATAAACCAGCTCATACCTTGACGAAACGAGCGATCCATTTGCGCTGAATATAAGCCTTGATCAGACTCTTCAATGACATTTTTAAACCAGCGAAATAGCATAAACAGCAACACACCAATTCCTGCGTAAAGCACATAATGGCCAGCACCACCGCCGCTGCTTGCTTGCATTACGGTAAGACCTGCACCAACAGCAATAAAAAACATCGCAAATGCGCCAACTATTGGCCACGGACTTTGCGCGGGAACATAATATTTTTCGTAATTTTTATCCATTTTGTTTGCTCCTAATTAGCTATTAGCTTGGCAACCTAATTACTAGCCACTATCTGCCCGCTAATATCAAACACGGTATAAGACAAAGTTAACTCTTCAACATCTTCAGGTAATTGCGTATCAACATAAAAAAGCAGTTTAAATTCCACTTCTTCACCTGCTTTCAAAGGTTGTTGATCGAAACAAAAGC
Organism: Pseudoalteromonas sp. SG44-17; assembly: GCF_014164235.1. NCBI lineage: Bacteria > Pseudomonadati > Pseudomonadota > Gammaproteobacteria > Alteromonadales > Pseudoalteromonadaceae > Pseudoalteromonas > Pseudoalteromonas sp. SG44-17. The sequence continues at coordinate 86,166 of NZ_JACJEV010000016.1, forward strand.
AAGCCATTTTATGCAAATACTTAGCTGCTTTGCCTGGAGACACCGACGGTACAGCTTGCATGACTTTATCTTCATTACTGGTATTTTTTGCTCTAAACAGCACTTCGCGCATAGCTCCGGGCTTTACTACCACACTATACTCATGTGATTGCACCTCAAATGGCGCTCCACTTTGCGCATGAGTTGTGAAGCTTACGTCGATTTCTCGTGCCTCATTAACACTCGTACTTTGCTTTGCTTGTTCTAACGAAGGCTTACCATTGAGGCCTGTTACATCACAAAAAACGTCGTACAACGGCACCAAAGCAAACGCAAAAGCGAACATGCCAAGACATATTAAAACTAAGCGCTTAAGCAGTGGTGCATGACTCATTACTTAATCTCCGGTGGCGTTTCAAAAGTATGATAAGGCGCAGGCGATGCCACCTCCCATTCCAAACCCTCAGCACCATCCCACACTTTGGCGGGCACTTTATCGCCGCCTCGTGCACACTTAAATACTACAACCACAAATAACAATTGTGATAAACCAAAAGCAAAGCCACCAATACTAATAATCGCGTTAAAGTCTGCAAATTGCAGTGCGTAGTCAGGAATTCGGCGCGGCATACCGGCCAAACCAACAAAGTGCATAGGGAAAAACAATACATTCACGCTCACTAACGACAACCAAAAATGCCATTTAGCCAAGGTGATATTGAACATATTTCCCGTCCATTTTGGCAGCCAATAATACGCCCCGGCCATAATTGAAAATATCGCCCCAGTCACTAACACATAATGAAAATGCGCCACCACAAAATAAGTATCATGGTATTGAAAATCAGCAGGAGTAATCGCCAGCATCAACCCAGAGAAACCACCTAAAGTGAATAACACAATAAACGCAATACTAAATAACATAGGCACTTCAAAACTAATCGAACCACGCCACATGGTGGCTACCCAGTTAAATACTTTGACCCCAGTTGGCACCGATATCAGCATAGTTGCATACATAAAAAATAATTCGCCAGCGACAGGCATACCTGTGGTAAACATATGATGCGCCCAAACTATAAAGCTCAGTAAAGCAATCGAAGATGTGGCATATACCATAGAGGCATAACCAAATAATTTTTTACGTGAAAAGGTCGGCACTATAGTCGAGATAATGCCAAAGGCTGGCAGAATCATAATGTACACTTCAGGGTGACCAAAAAACCAAAATATGTGCTGGAACATCACCGGATCACCGCCCCCAGCAGCATCAAAAAAGCTGGTTGCAAAATACTTATCAGTCAATACCATAGTCACAGCACCGGCCAATACCGGCATCACAGCAATCAATAAAAAAGCGGTGATAAGCCATGTCCACACAAACAGCGGCAGCTTCATCCAAGTCATACCTGGCGCACGTAAATTAACGATAGTTACAATCACATTGATTGCGCCCATAATTGAGCTAATACCCATGATGTGAATAGCAAAAACAAATAATGCGGTATTATCGTTACTGTAAGTTGTTGACAGTGGTGCATAAAAAGTCCAGCCAAATGCCGGGCCACCACCTGGCATAAACAGGGATGCCAGTAAAATAATAAAAGCAAAAGGTAAAATCCAAAAGCTCCAATTATTCATCCGTGGTAATGCCATATCTGGTGCGCCAATCATGAGTGGTACCATCCAGTTAGCCAATCCTGTAAAGGCCGGCATAACGGCACCAAATACCATGATCAAGCCATGTACTGTGGTCATTTGATTGAAAAAGTGAGGCTCTACTAACTGTAAGCCAGGTTGAAATAACTCTGCGCGGATCACCATCGCCATGGCGCCACCAATTAAAAACATCGTCAACGAAAAAATTAAATATAAGCTACCGATATCTTTATGGTTAGTAGTATAAAGCCAGCGTTTAAAACCTTTCGCAGGATGATGATGTCCATCATGGTGTGCAGCTTGATCATGTTGTTGCTCTGTTACGCTACTCATTATTTAGCCTCCGAAGTTGCATCAATCGCGGCTTGTATCTGACTCGGTTGAATTACATCCCCAGTGTCATTGCCCCATGCATTACGCTTATAGGTGATCACAGCTGCTAGCTGCTTGATTGATAACTGCTTGTCAAATGCTTGCATAGCGGTACCTGGGCGACCATGAAGCACTACATCAATATGATCTTTAATATCTCCTAATACTACCGGACTGCCTTTGAGCGCCGGGAAAACCCCCGGTAAGCCCATACCTGTTGGTTGGTGACACGCAGCGCAACTGGCCATATAGACTTGCTCGCCGAGTGTCATTAATTCTTCTTTTGGTAATGTTTGATCTAATAATGCAGCATCAGCAATTGCAGCGTTTGCTTTTGCCTGCTTAGCTTCGCTCAGCCAGTTTGCAAATGCTTGCTCAGATTTAGCTTCAACCACCACAGGCATAAAGCCATGATCCTTTCCGCATAGTTCTGCACATTGCCCTCGATAAATGCCCTCTTCATTAATTCTGGTCCAAGTTTCATTGATAAACCCAGGGTTAGCATCTTTTTTCACTGCAAAATCAGGCACCCACCAAGAATGAATAACGTCGTCTGAGGTCATTAAAAATCGTACTTTTTGATTAATTGGCAACACCAAAGGTTTATCAACTTCAAGCAGGTAATTAGGGTTTTTATTTGCAAGATTAGTTATTTCATCTTGAGGTGTAGCAAGCATTGAATAAAACTCAACATCTTCACCCATGTACTCATAATGCCATTTCCATTGAGAACCAGTAATTTTAATCGTGAGATCAGCTTTACTAGCATCTTCCATTGCAATCAAAGTTTTTGTCGCAGGAATTGCCATACCAATTAAAATCACAAACGGGATTGCCGTCCAAAGGATTTCAACTTTAGTACTTTCATGAAATTGGGCTGGTTTTGCCCCTTTAGATTTACGGTGGTGGATCAGTGCCCAAAACATCACGGCGAACACGATGACCCCAATCACACAACATATAATAAATATTGTCATGTGCAGCTGATAAACATCATTACTTATATCTGTTACGCCCTTACGCATATTAAACTGGCTATTAGCCAATACTTGCTGCGGTAGAACAAACAATATAAGCCACAAGGTAGAGCTCAATTTACCCATGTGACGGCTCCTTTAAATGCTATTGCAAAACGCAAAGCGAAAAGGCGGCACAGCTTTATTCGCGCCAATTCGTTATTTTTTATTGTTACTGAATATTAACGCAACCCTAAATTATGCTATTGAGCAAAATTGTTAGACTTTTAAAGTAGCTGTTAACACAGTGTATTAACCAATTAGTTAAAAAATGAACAATTAGCAAGTTTTAAGAGCAATTAAATTCTTTTTTGGTGCATAAATAACAGCTAAAAATCAGCGCGTTATTTTGTAATTAGGGATAATATTAGAGGGCTAAAAGTAGCTGACAAGTAGATTTGATAGGGCTTAGGACGCTATAGCTAAGTATAAAATCTAGCCATTAAAGCGGTAAAAAATTAAATGCACCAAACTTCACCAATTTGGTGCAAAATATAGATCAAAAAATTTACATCCAATCAGCGTTGCGGATCACCCCAACAGCTAACCCTTCAATATTGAAAGATTCATGTTCAAGATCCACTTCAATCGGTGAAAATTCATCGTTTTCAGCATGTAAAAAAACTTTTTTACCTGCTTTTTCAAGGCGTTTTACTGTTACATCGTCATCAACACGGGCAACCACCACTTGGCCATTTTCAGCAACTTGAGTGCTGTGTACTGCCAATAAATCGCCATCCATAATACCAATGTCTTTCATACTCATGCCTTGCACACGCAGTAAAAAATCAGCAGCCGGTTTAAACAAGAGTGGATCTATTTTGCAATGACTTTCAACATGCTGCTCTGCCAAAATAGGCTCACCAGCGGCAACTCTGCCTATTAGAGGTAAACCAAGTTGTTCCGGCTCATCCTCTTCAACTAACTGAATACCTCGACTAGCACCGGGCTTCATTTTAATAACGCCCTTTTTCGCTAATGCCTTTAAATGTTCTTCCGCTGCATTAGCACTTTTAAAACCTAACGTTTGCGCAATCTCAGCACGGGTTGGCGGCATACCGGTATCTTTAATAAAAACTTTAATAAGTTCGAGAATTTGAGCTTGGCGATTCGTTAATGGGCGCATACAACTGGTTTTCCATACAGTACATTTAACTGTGAGTATATACAGTTATCTGAAAATCGCAAATATAAATTGGCTTAAAATCGCGCCGTTAATAACAAGCTCATACTATTTAAACCACTTCCAGAATCAAGCGCAGATCCAAGACCAAACTTTAATGCTACATGTTGATTAAACCAATATTGCGTTTGCAGTTCATAGTTGTCTTTTAGATTTTTCTGATTCCGAATATTGGCAACGACTCCCACTGACCATGCTTGATTTACATAATAAACCGCCTGCCCCTGCACATAACGATAACGCCCTGCCAATTGCTTTAGCTCTAAATCCCAACCTTGATTGCTAACTATATTTGTCCAACGAACATAAGGAGCATAAGTCCATTCAACCGCGACTCTTTCATTATCTTTGCCAAACCACATATCATGGCGCTCTAAGCGACTGTAATATACATTGAACCCTAGTTGTAACTGCTCATTCATTTGCTTACCAACAGCGGCACTCACTAAATAATCAGTATTTTGCCAATAGCTATTATCTTCACAGAGGCGCTGCGCGCTGGCACTAATAACTAATCCTGCGGGACCATAGATGGCAGCATCGGCATTTAAATAGCTAAAATCATCATTAGCAAACCCACCAATAGCATAATTATTGACTTGATTTAAATACGCTTTTAGCTCGTATGGACCAGTCAAAGATTCAAGATCTTGCGCAAAATATCGGTACCGTGCGCCTAAAAAAGATTCATCTAAACCAGCTAAATCGGTAAAACCAATATCGAGTTGATGTTTGGTACTAGCAACAGCCTGCGGCTGAGCAACAAGGCTCATTAATAATATTGCACCACATCCAAATACCTTTACTTTCATCCTTAAGATCCATTAACAGTTAGATAATATAGGTACATTTTATCTATTTTTATGATCTTAACTGTAGGAAAATGTTTAAAAGTGTAGACTGATTTAGTAAATAACTTAGTGAGGTAGACAGATGAGTATTTGGTATCAACCGATCACCCTAGCACAATGTAAGCAACTTGATGACGGCATAAGTGGTCAAGGCACATTGATGAAAACCATGGGCATTGAAATAAGTGAAATAGGCGATGATTATTTAGTAGCAACGATGCCCGCGATCCCAGCTCATCATAACCCTATGGGTATGGTGCATGGCGGCGCAAATGTTGTACTTGCAGAAACGGTGGCGAGTTATGCTGCAAACTTTGCTGTTGATTTTACAAAGTTTTATTGTGTTGGCCAGGAGATCAATGCCAATCATCTAAAAGCATCACGTAATGGTATATTAACCGCGATAGCAACACCACTACACTTAGGCAAGCGTACATCCGTATGGGAAATAAAAATCACCAATAGTCGTGGAGAACTGTGCTGCGTATCAAGAATGACCGCAGCAATTGTAGAGCGAAAAGGCTAACTTGAAAGTGGATAAATTGTAATTTCAATACCTGCGCCAATAGCAGAAATACGCAATAAAGTATCGGCACTGAGCGCTTGATTAAAGCATTTTGGCGAAGTGCCTGATTCAAAGCCAATATCAAAGGTGCGCTTTGAGCATGATAACCACTGCTTTAATGCATTGCGTGAGCAAGATTCAATTAACTCACATAAGTGGTTAATCGCTTTATCTGGTGAGATAACGTCTTCATTAGACTCAATACGTGCTAGTTGACGGTACTCATCTTTATCGTAATGCAAAACCACAGCACTTTTTTTTAAGTCTGCAACTAACAAACTAATATCTTGCTTTGATTCAAGCTCTAGATCTACATTTAAAAATTGAATTTCCGACATTGTTTCATTTTTACCCTGCGTTAATAACAACGCAAACTTTAACCTAATTTTGCGTATATACCAAATCTAGAGTAGCTAGTTTTATTTTGTTGATGCGACAATTTGCCACATTGGCAAACTCAATATAATTTATAGAATACCGCACTAATAACAAACAGGTAGTCACTATGGATAAACGCATTTTTAAACATGCGCGTAAGTTTCACAAATGGTTAGGTTACTTATTAGCGCTACAAATTTTTGCATGGTTACTCGGTGGTTTAATTATGAGTGCTATACCGCTTGAAAAAGTTCACGGTAAACATTTAGCTGCGCGGCAATTAAATAACCCATTCAAACAAGCTGATTATCTAGCCTCAGTTGATAATATCGTTGCACAAATTACTCAACCAAGACAAATTAGTTATAGTCACTTTTTAACAATCCCTACCATTATTGTGAGCAACAGTAACGGTGAGTACAGCTTTAACGGAGTTACTGGCCGTCCTTTGGTAGCACCGAGTAAAGCGCAAATTATTGCCAATGCCCAAGCTCATCTATTAATTAATGCGCAAGTTACAGACGCGATCAAACTAGCTAAAGGTACTCGCGAAGTTGGCTTTAAAGAAAATATTTGGCAAGTAAATTTTGACGATACGTTTAACACCACACTATATTTATCCGCTGATAGTGGCCAAGTTATTACTGTTCGCAGCACAATTTGGCGAATTTTCGATTTTTTCTGGATGTTACACATAATGGACTATGATCAACGTGAAGATTTTAATAACCCATTATTAATTAGTTTTGCAGCCAGTAGCATATTGTTTTGTTTAACTGGCTTTATTTTATTACTACAAAATATCCGTTTTAGAAAACGTACTTCCCGTCGCCCAAGTAGCTAACCTTACCTTGTAGATGAGTTAAAATTCCCACTACATCACACAGTTAAGCGATTTACTTTTTGAATAATCGCTCTAAACTAGCGCTTCCTGTAGTTCACTAAAGTGATTGGATATGCCGCATTTAATTATTGCGCTGGTATTGTGTTGTGTGAGTTTTAACCTTTATGCAGAACAATTCACCAGTTTTTACAGCGCAAAAAAACACCTCATCAAAACCCTTCCTGATAACGCCACCAGCCTCTATTGTGGCTGTAATATTAAACGCCAAGGTAAAAAACTGGTGCCCGACCCAAATGCATGTGGTTATGTGCCTCGCAATGCGGTTACTCGTTCAGGCAAACCAAATGCGCGCGCAACTCGGATTGAGTGGGAACATATTGTGTCTGCATGGGAATTTGGTCACCAGCTACAATGCTGGCAAGATGGCGGCCGAAAAAATTGCATTAAAGTCAGTGCGCAATTTCGGAAAATGGAAGCTGATATAAATAATCTCGCTCCGGCAATTGGTGAAATAAACGCAGACCGCTCTAATTATAGCTTTGGCATGATTGCAGGTAATGCAAGCCAATATGGTCGCTGCCAAGTAAAGGTAGATTTTAAACAGCGTGTGGTAGAGCCGCCCTTTTATGCACGAAAACGCATTGCCGATGCTTATTTTTATATGCAAAAAACCTATGGTTTAAAAATTTCCGACAAGCAACAAAAATTATTTACCGCATGGCAAAACCAAGCTTTGGCAGCGAAAAATAGCAATGCTGTACTTTAAATAGCCAAAACCATAAAAAAGGCGCATTTCGCGCCTTTTCACTTAAAACCTGCATTTAGTTTCGTCATTAAATATCTTGATGTGGGCCAAACACCTCGAAGTGAATACGCTCAGCAGCAACTTCTAATACGAGTAATTGCTGTTTAATTGCAGCCATAAACCCCGTTGGGCCACAGATGTAGAAATCACCTTCTTCAAGCGGTAGCTGCTCAGCAACAGCGCTGACATTCATCAATCCAGTAAACTCAGCTCCCTCGCCACCTTGATTAAACCAAGTGTAGTAATTTAATCGAGTATGCGCCGCGGCTTGCTCTGCCAAAAACTGACTAAATGAATGCTGCAGGATATTTTCACAGGCGTGTAAATAGGTGACCGCTTGATTCGATGTATCACATAATAATGTTTGTAGCATTGCCAGCATCGGTGTTTGGCCAACGCCCGCAGAAATTAATACCACAGGTTTTTTATTTGCGCGTAAAAAGAAGTCTCCAGCCGGTGGATAAAGCTCCACAACGCTGCCCTCATCAAGTGAGTGCAAATAATTAGATACAATCCCCGCTGCTGGCAATAACTCTTTTTTCACGCTAATACGGTAATTTTCACCATTACTTTGCTGAGAAATAGAGTATTGGCGTATCTCACTATACTGTGCATAAGCTGGTTTTACTTTGATACCTAAATACTGCCCTGGTTTATGAGTCATTACCGCTTTACCATCGACTGGCACTAAAGTAAAACTGGTTACTAACTCTGATTCAGGCTGTTTTTTAGCAATAACAAATGCTCTAGTACCCGACCAGCCACCGTGGTTATTTTTACTGTGCTCGTATAGTGCCGCTTCTTCGGTAATACAAATATCAGCAAGTAGTGCGTAAGCCTCACGCCATGCATATTCAACTTCAGCTGTAAATTGCTCAGGGATCAATTCTTTTAAAGTGCCAATCAGGTGTCCGCCAACAATTGGATAATGCTCAGGTAAAATATGCATGCTGGTATGCTTATGATTAATGCGTGCCAGCGCCTCTTTTAATACGGCTAAATTATCAATATTTTGAGCATACGCAGCCAAGGCATTAAATAATGCAAATTGCTGACGGCCACTACGTTGATTGGCCATATTAAAAATATCCTGCAGCTCAGGGTTATGACTAAACAGCCGGTTATAAAAATGCTCCGTGACAACGGTGCCCGCCTGCGCCAATAAAGGCGCTGTGCTTTTTACTATTTCAATGGTTTTATCAGATAACATACAACTTCCTTTAACCACGACGCCCATCAACACGACGCCGCGTTAAAATAGGAATACAGTGGAATAAGAACAATAAAAATGCCACGATCCACAGTACAGCACTCAGCTGCCATGCGATGTGTGGCCCAATAACAACAGGTAATAACGAACGAATAATTGCTGCAATAAACACTAAAGCAAACGCCACAGCCATAAAGTGAGGAATAGTTAAAGGGCGGCCAGTATGACCATGAGATACCCGCGTCATCATCGCTAAGATCATCATGCCAATCGTACCTATAGTGATCATATGCAGCGCGTCTTTAAACAAAATAACCGAGCTGTAAAAACTCAGCGCAAGCAATACTAAACCAAGCCCAAGAGCTAGATAGGAGAAGTGCAACGACCATAACAGTGGTACTTTGAGCATTTGATTATTCCACCACAACAATGAGCGACTTAAATGCACTACAGCAACAACAGCCAATGCCCAACCAGGATTAACGCTTGCTATAAATAATTGGCTGATAAAATAAAGCGCGACAGCAAACAATGAGCTGTAAAGCAGCACTTTATCTAAACGAGGAGTACGCACTTGCTCCGCGAAACCAAGACCACGAGCAGTAAAAAAAGGTAATACCCGCCCAGCCACCACACCGACAAGTAAGGTCATTACTAGTACTGCGGTATCGGCGACTGCCAATGCAAGTAGCATGTTTTGTTGTATTGCTAAGCATAAATAAATAATATTGAGCACACACAATGCGCTTAGCATCGGTAAAAATTGGTAGTTATTTTTATTGCCAGCTTTAAGGAGCATATTAGCCAGCGCCATAACTGCACCTAACCACCAAAGCAATTGGAACAATAACACCGCATATAAACTAAAGTTTTCAATACCTGCACTGGTAATAAAAAACGCAACACGAGCTGCTAGCCACACTAGGGTTAGCAACATCAATTTACGACCATTAATACTCGCAACCCCGGTCCAAGTTTGTGCTGCGGTTAATAAAAACCCCACAGCTACAGCGCCTGCAAAGCCAAACATCATTTCATGGGCATGCCAAAGTGTTGCTGGCATAGTCAATTGCCATCTGGCATGGCCTGTTAAAATGAGTAACCAATAACTAATCGACAAAACGGCCAACAAGCCAGCTCCTAAAAAGTAGGGCCGAAATGCTAACATCCATAACGGCCATTGACTGACTTGATAAAAACGCACTTTTTTGGGCATTGGTTCGGTTAAATTGATTGCTCGCATCAGCGTATTAGACTTATCTATCTAGGTATTTATAACACGCTACTGCACAAGCCGAGCCAAGATTTAAACTGCTTATTATTCAACACATTAACTATTTTACTATTGACAAAAAAGTCTTTATGACTCACCTTTAAATAAGATAAAAATACATTTGAGTCATTTTGACATGGCAGATAAACAAAGCTTACTTAATGTCGCCCTTGTGCTTGCTAAAGTGAGCGACCAAAAGCAGCCTTTTCAGCAGTTAATTCAGTGTATCAAGCAAGTAATACCCAGTGACGCTATTGCACTGCTTACCTTACAAGGCGATGTGTTAAAACCACAAGCTATTCATGGACTGACGCCTGACACCCTAGGACGACGCTTTGTAATAAACGAGCATCCACGTTTACATGCCATTTGCAACGCTAAGCAACCATTACAGTTTGCCCATGATTGCCCAATTCCTGATCCGTACGACGGTTTACTATCGAGCAAAACTGGCGATATCCCTGTTCATGCTTGCTTAGGCATCCCCCTACTTGATAGCGAAGATAACTTACTCGGTGTGATCACCCTCGACAGTCTCGATGCAAATGCATTCGACAGTTTTGACCTTGAGCTATTTACTCAACTAGGTACGCTTTGCACCGCGCATTTGCAAACTGTATTAAAACTGCAGCAATATCAAAACCACGCGCAACATAGTAGCGCTTTAGTGCAAGAGCTAAACCGCGAAGCGCTTACCCGCGATGGTGCAGAGATCATCGGCCAAAGCACGGCCATGCAAGCCCTTCGAAGCGATATAAAACTAGTGGCGGCTTCTGAGTTTAGTGTCTTGATCCAAGGTGATACCGGGGTAGGTAAAGAGCTAGTAGCACGCAATATCCATCTTCATTCAAAGCGTAGCGAAATGCCGTTAATTCACTTGAATTGTGCATCATTACCAGAGAACCTCGCCGAAAGTGAATTTTTTGGCCACGCCAAAGGCGCATTTACCGGCGCCCATAATGCACGTCAAGGCAAGTTTCAGCTGGCTGATGGTGGCACCTTATTTTTAGATGAAATTGGTGAACTACCACTTGCCATGCAAAGTAAACTATTGCGCGTCTTACAAAGTGGTGAAATCCAAACGGTTGGCGAAGATGAAGTAAAATACGTCGATGTAAGGGTTATTGCGGCTACAAACAGGCATTTAAAAAACGAAGTCGCTCAAGGGCGTTTTCGAGCCGATTTATATCATCGGTTAAGTGTTTACCCGCTCAACGTTGCGCCACTTAAACAACGCGAAAACGATGTAATTCTACTTGCAGGTTACTTTGTTGAAAGAACAGCCCGTAAGCTAGCTATCAAACAACTCAAACTCAGCGTCGAAACGCAACTACTACTCACTCAATATGACTGGCCGGGAAATGTGCGAGAACTTGAGCATGTGATCAGCCGTGCAGCATTAAAAGCCAAACAAAGCCAGTGGCAGCAAGCAATAATTACTATTGAACCTGCTCATTGTGAACTTAACCTAAGTACAAATAACCCAGCGCCTGTCGCATTAACAACTGCCGATAACAATAACATAAATAAACAAAATTTCTCGCTCAAACAAGCAACGGATACATTTACTCAGCATTTAATCAGCCAACAGCTAGAACAACATAATTACAACTGGGCCAGTGCAGCACGAACATTAAAAGTTGATCGCGCTAACTTAGTGCGATTAGCCAAACGTCTCGGTATTACAGTAAAAAAATCTATTTAATGTGTATTTTATACACCCAAACTTGGCTATAGTGCCAACTGGTGTAAAACCACAATAAACATCTAAACAGGAGATATTTGATGATTGTATTAAACCCCCTTGCTGGGCAAGTAAGTGCTTAATTTTATTTTTTAATATTAAGTTTTGCCCGGCCATTAGCCGGGGCGCTGTTGATAGCTAAAATTTAACAGCAAACCCCTTTGTTATTTTTACTCTTTGCAGTAATGGGGTTATATGAATACTAATTTAAGTTTAAGCCAACTGGGTTGGCGCGCATTTTTCCAACAACAACTTACGCTCAATGATTTAGAGCACACACTGATTGCACGGATCATTACCTACCATCGCGACCACTTTGTTGTACAGAGTGAGCAGGGTTGCCACAAGGTATTGGTAAATTCAGATCATCCCCCCTTAACTGTGGGTGACTGGATATTACTTACGCAACACAACGAACACTGGCTGTTTACCCGATTGCTTGAGCGCTTAACATTGCTCAGTCGCAAAAGTGCGGGAAGTAAATTAAGTGAACAGCTTATTGGCGCTAATATTGATACTTTGTTTATTGTCAGCTCGCATAATCAAGATTTCAATCTAAGCCGCTTTGAGCGCTACTTAGCGTTAGCATATCAAAGTGAGTGTTTACCCGTTGTTGTACTGACCAAACGCGATCAATGTGCAGAGCCAGAGCAACATATAGCACAACTAACAGCGCTTGATAATCACTTAACCGTGCTGTCTGTTAATGCATTAGAGCGTGGCAGTGTTGAGCAATTAATGCCATGGTGCGGCAAAGGTCAAACATTAGCTTTTGTTGGGTCTTCGGGTGTAGGTAAATCCAGCTTAGTTAATAGCTTATGTGAACAGCAGCTAAGTGACACTGGTGCAATTCGTGAGGACGACAGCAAAGGTCGCCACACCACGACTCATCGAGCATTGCATGTTCTTAACGTAGGAGCGCTGTTACTCGATACTCCCGGCATACGAGAGCTGCAACTAAGTGACTGTCAACAAGGTGTAGAGCTTACTTTTAACGATATAAGTGAACTGGCGCAGCAGTGTCGATTTGCCGATTGTAGTCATCAGCTAGAACCCGGTTGTCAGGTGCTAGCTGCGTTACAAAAAGGCTTATTAACGCAGCGGCGTATCACTAATTATCAAAAACTGTTAAAAGAGCAGCAACGCAATACTCAGAGCCTTGCGCAATTACGTAGTCAAGATAGAAGCTTAGGTCGGTTTTATCGTAACGTACAAGCAGACATGCGTAATTTAAAAGGACGTTAATTAATTTTTCTCAGTCGTTAAACAAAACGTGGCTAAATACTGTTTAGCCACGTTTTTGCTGATAGAAAGATTAACCAGCTAAATTACGCGAGCTTATGCTCCTTAAAATACGCTTTTAAAAGCTGACTGAACGCCTGTACCTTAGCTGTTCGGTGCACTAAGTGATGGGTTACTAGCCATAAATCCGTTGGCCAACTCAGTTCATCCGCTAGTATTGGTACTAAATCAGCATACTGCGCCGCCACGTCATGCTGCACCCCGCCAATTCCCAAGCCTTTAACAATCGCACGGGTTGCCTCTGAGGTTTCAGACACGCGTAATTTCACTTGTGAAGTTGGTATATTTTCATCAACCCAAACAAAATAAGGCACTTTGCCATTATAGCCGGCCACCCCCGAAACAAAATTATGCAACGGCAATTGCTTAATACTTTTTGGCACGCCATGCTTATCAATATAACGCTTTGATGCATAAAATCCTGACGACAAATGCGCCAAATGCTGGGCGATATAATCACCTTCATCAGGACGAGGACCTGCGCGAACCGCTATATGTGCTTGGCCGTGGTCAAGACGTAACCGGTTTTGATCAAGTATCACTTCCAGCTGCACCTGTGGATGTAAACTTTGAAATTGTTCACACACATCACTCAGTACATCAATAAAACCACTGACCGTTGTAAGCAATAAACTACCACGCAAAGTACTATCTGCGGCAATAATATCATTGTGTAAACGTTCAAGTTCACTATTAATTGACTGCGCTGCTGTAAAGAGTTTAGCGCCAATCTCAGTTACTTTATAACCCCGGGCATGACGATGAAATAAACGTGCATTTAAACTTTGCTCTAGGTTATTAATGCGCCTAAGTACCGTACTGTGATGGACGTTGAGCTTTTCAGCCGCCGCTGTTAACGTTCCTAACCGCGCAACTTCATAGGCTACTTTTACATCTTGCCAGTCATCAAATTGAATCGCCATACCTGCCCTTAACCTTAAGTGTGCGTATATGCACATAAGTTTTGCGTTTATTTGGCTTTTCTGCAAGTAAATATTTGCTAAAGTAGTTAACAGGCAAACCCAACTACGTTATTGAAGGCGACCACCATGACAGCACCAAAAATTATTGCCTTAGCAGGCAGCTTACGTAAAGACAGCTTTAACCAAAAATTGATCAATGAAGCAGCCCGCTTTGCATTAGAAAGCGGTGCAGAAGTTGAAGTAATTAAACTGGCAGATCTAAACTTACCCATGTTTGACGAAGACGTTGAAGCGCAAGGCACACCAGTAGGCGCTCAGTTATTAAAAGACAAACTACGCGCTGCAGATGGCATCTTACTTGCGAGCCCTGAATATAACGGTTCAATTACCGCGGTACTAAAAAATGCCATTGATTGGGCATCACGTACTGAGCAAGGCGCAGTTCCAGCATTTCGTAACAAGGTAACGGCTTTATACGCCTCATCACCGGGAGGCTTAGGTGGCTTGCGTGGTCTAAATCACGTTCGCGATATTTTATCGGGTATCGGCAGCTTGGTATTGGCAGATCAACTTGCCGTACCTGCAATTCACACTTTGCTTGATGAAAATGGCCGCATTAGTGACCCTGTGACAGCAGAACGAATTGCAGGCCTTGCTCAGCAGCTCGTCAGCGTTGCCAGCAAATTAAATAAATAAACCGCTTAAGAAAGCTTTGTCGCTGCTAACTTGGCAGCGATAAAATCCTCATGCGCGACATACAACAAGTTAGAAACACGGCGAATTACATACTCTTCTTGCGGATCTAACTCACCATCGGCATACGCTAAGCGCCATAGCAGCTCTATAATTTCAATGCGTTGCTCTGCGCTGCATTGATCATTAATTTGTTTAGAAAACTGAAAGTAATCAATCGCGTCATCCAAACTTTTTCCTGCGCTTTGCATTAGCTCACTAACGTCTTCATCACTCAAATTGAAATACTTTTTTAAAGTCAGAGATAACGTTTTCAATTCATCGTCTTGCTGCTCGCGATCAGCACGCATGACTTCAATCAATAATGCCGCGACAGCCGTTTTCAAATCATGCTCTTGCAGCTGAGCTGGTTGCTCATCAAAAGCTGAAAATAGTTGTTTTATTTGTTTGAACATCACATTTTCCCTTTTTGGGTGTTAGACTTACAGCATAACTCGTTGCATCACTGTAATTAAATAGTGCGCTCAATACAATAATGGAGTTAAAGGTTTATGAAAGGAAAAACAGCAAATAGGCTAGTAATTATCAGTGCACTGGCACTATTAATAGGCAGTAATGCGGTATTAGCAGAAAAAGGTGAAACCGAAAAACTCTATGACTTTGATGAAAAAGTCCATTATTACCAAACAAAATTAGACGCAAATAACTATCATCTAGAAATTCAATCTGACGACTATCAGCACTTTAAAAATCAAAGTGTATTTTTATTGCGCCATGCTGACCGTTTATGCCGTGGTAATCCGTTTATGCTAAAAGTGACTGATGGTGTACAAGAGTATGATCGTTTCCCAACCAAACCCCGCGCCTATCAGCCACCTTTAACGGTATTACTACAATGTGAGACAAAGCCCAGCAAAGACTAATCTTTAGTCTTTATAACCCCAAGGCGCTGGCGGTGGTGTAATTGGTTTTGTTAAATCAAAATCAACGCGAAACTCGCGGCCTTGGCGAATTAAACGATAAGTAAACTTTTCAGGGTAAATATACATCTGCCATGTATTACCGATAGATTGTGGAATACCTTGGCTAACAAACAATTCTTTTGAGTACTGATCCGCAGGGAACGACTGCACGTTAGCAAACCCAGCATCAACCGTATGACCACCGTACATAGTCGATACATCATCAGTCCCATCTTGATGGCGATGATCGTGTTTTAAACTCAAACCACTACCGGTTTTGGTAATGATCCACGTACGTGATGCATCATCACCTACATGAAACGGTACTTGTAACTCGCTATCAGTGCATTTACGAACATGCATGACTAATTTTTTACCCGCAAACGAGCTAGGACCAGTGGCATTATCAACCGTTACTTTACCCTCAAAAGCTTTACCACAATGGGCGGCAATATTATCAAAAAAGCCATCATGAGTTGGGATAGATACCAAAGGCGCAGGGCGAGCAAACGCCGCCGTAGACGCCAGCAATAAAGTTGCCGCAGTTAATAATTTCATAGCATGTTCCTAAAAATATAAAGTTGCAGCTTAGCGTGTTAATAAATACAAAGGAAGTAATCGCGGTGAGTGGTTTTTGGCTATAGATTAAATAAGCAAAGTTTACGAGCTTAAAAATAAATAAAACGTAAACAATTGCACTTGAGTCTAAAACTATTTATGTTTTTAAAGAGAATCAATTGAGAGGGTTAATATAGGAAATTATCCTATAGTGGCGTTTATCTTAATTTGTGCGCTATTCATTATAGAAGATCGAAAATATAACACATTATACCAATCTGCCAAATTATGTGATCTAATTAGCACACTGATACTTATCTACTTTTACTAAATTGAACTTAGAAAAATCCAAGCAACTTTTAGCTTTATCACGTAAAGAGCCTAATGCAAGAAAG